>NZ_JBNJOJ010000017.1:0-97548 GCF_050113655.1 Vibrio sp. TRT 29B02 | reverse complement strand
TCTCGCTTCTCGCTTCTCGCTTCTCGCTTCTCGCTTCTCGCTTCTCGCTTCTCGCTTCTCGCTTCTCGCTTCTCGCTACAACATATCTACCGCTTTCGCTACAGCTGCAACGAGTCTCTCGACATCTTCAACTGTGTTGTAGGCGGCAAAAGAAGCGCGAATGGTGCCTTTAACTCCGAGGGCATCCATAAGCGGATGAGCACAGTGATTACCTGCTCTTACCGCGATAGCTTGCTGATCGAGTAGAGTGGCAACGTCTTGATGGTGGACTCCCTCGATAATAAACGAGATCACCGATGAATGGTCTTGGTAGCCGAGGATACGGACATCATCAAGTTGTTGTAACCCTGATTTAGCCAGAGTCACTAAGTGATGAATATGCCCCTCAAGTTTTTGATGATCTAATCCTTGATACCAATCGATGGCGGTGGACAGTGCGATCGCACCTGCTACATTAGGCGTGCCAGCTTCAAATTTACCTGGTAGTTCGCTAAATGTCGTACCTTCAAAAGAGACACGTTCAACCATTTTTCCGCCACCATGCCAAGGTGGCATCGCCTCTAACAGAGCCTGCTTTCCAAATAGCACTCCGATCCCTGCTGGTGCATAGAGCTTATGACCAGAGAAAACGTAAAAGTCGGCACCCAGTTTTGACACATCGACAGACTCATGGACAATTCCCTGAGCACCATCAACCACCACCACAGCTCCTGCTGTGTGAGAGCGCGTGATGATCTCTTCGATTGGTTGTCGAGTCCCTGTTACGTTGGTGATATGAGCCACAGCGACGATTTTGCTCTTAGCGCTTAGCAAAGAATCAAATGCGGAGAGATCCAGTTGACACTGTGCTGTCATGGGAATTTTAACGACTTTGGCGCCAGTCTGTTGTGCCACGATTTGCCAAGGTACTATGTTGGCGTGATGTTCCATCTCACCAACCAGTATTTCATCACCAGGCTTGAGTGTGCTTCGCGCATAAGTTTGAGCGATGAGATTGAGCGCTTCAGTTGCCCCACGAGTCCAGATTATCTCTTTACTGGAGTTCGCTCCGATAAAGCGGGCCACTGTTTCACGAGCACTCTCAAATTGGCTGGTGGCTTGAGCGGTCAAGCTGTGGCTGCCGCGGTGAACGTTGGCATTTTGCTGGCTGTAATAGTGAGAGATGGCGTCTATGACACATTGAGGTTTTTGTGTAGTCGCTGCACTATCTAGATAAACCAGCCTTTGTTGATTGATCTGCTGCTTCAGTGCAGGAAACTGCGCCGCGATTTGCTGGACATCAAACATTACTCTTCACCTAGATTGTGGTACTGCAAGGTAGGCATAGTGACCATTGGTTCTGCGACACTCCATGCGTGTGCTTTACCTGAGAGATTTATGATTACTTCCATCGCGAACTCAAGTGCGGTCCCCGGTCCTTGGCTGGTTAAAAGGTTATGATTGGTATCGTAAGTCACGCGCTTTACACGCCAGTTTTGAGCGGGGATGTGGCTTTCAAAACTAGGGTGGCAAGTCATCAGTGCGTCGGGATAAAGACCATGGTGAGCAAGGACTAAAGCGGGTGCAGCACAAATCGCAGCGACGAGCTTGCCTTCGTACATTTGTTGTCGAACGATTTCAACCAGCACCGTACTGTCACGGAATGTTTCTGCGCCTTGCACTCCGCCTGGCAGGATCACCGCATCAAATTCATCGTCAGCGATATCAACCAACTTGCAATCAGCGGTCAGCGTTACTCCTCGTGATGCTTTCATGGTTAACTGACCATCGAAATCTGCACTCGCAACAATGGTTTCATAGCCAGCCCTGACCATCGTATCGATGATGGTAACGGCTTCCATTTCTTCTGTGCCGGGTGCGATAGGGACGAGGACTTTCTTTGTCATTATTGATTCCAACTTTGTTCTATGTTTTTGATTTCGTCATAGAGAGTACGATTTACTGGTGTAGGGATACCATGACACTGTGCCCTTTCGAGCAAGTATCCTGTGATAAAGTCTATCTCGCTTTGGCGTTTATGAACAATATCCTGATTCATCGACGATAAGTTATTTGCCGTCGCTTGTATCACTTTGAGAACGTTGGCTGCAACTTCCTCTTTGGTGGTTTCTACCCCTTCTGCCGACATGACTTGGGCGACTTCTTCCACCACTGCATCTATGGTTAGTGCAAACTGCGGGTCAGCAAGTCTCCCATTTGGAACTTGATTTATCGCCGATAGGGGATTGATGGCACAGTTAATCGCCAATTTGTTCCACAATGCGCTAAGAATATTTGGATTCCATCTGACTTCCGGCAAGCTGTGTTGAAGCACTTCGGCGAGGAATTCGCAGCGTTTGCCTGCGATATTATATCCGCCTATTTGGGTATTGCCGTGGCCAGTATGGCGGACAGTGCCGTGACTATCTCGAAGCGCACCGTGAGTCGTTGTGGCGATAAGCAGTGGGTTATTTGGCAGCAAGGTCAATATTTTCTCTGCGGTTCCCATCCCGTTGTGCATGAGTACGATCATGGCCTCTCCGGCAATGTGTTGCGCCAAGGAGGCTAAACTCTTTGCTACTTGAGGTGCTTTAAGTGTCACCAGTATGAGATCAGCATTGCTTAGTGAGTCGATGACGTTGTTAGCAAAACGAACGGGAGAATTCTGTTCGAGTTGAATAGACAGCGTTGGGGTCGTTTGTCTGGACCAAACGGAGACCGAGTGTCCGGCGGTATGCAAATGAGACGTCCAAAGAGAGCCAATTGCGCCGGGGCCGAGAACTACAATATTCATCTGTTCGCAAGTTGGTGGGTTTGGCAAAAAGGATAAGGCTATACAGAGAGAAAGCAAATAAAAATGGCACCCTAAGGTGCCATTTATGATTCTTTTACTTATGAGTTCAATTAGAACTTGTAAGTAACTGCTAGGTAGTGACCTACACCTGACGATTCTGCTTTCTGACTTGAGTTCCAAGGAAGACCTTCGTTGTCTGCAAAACCGTAAACATCATTGTATAGTTTTAGACCGTAACCAACCGCAAAGCGGTCAGAGTGCCAGTAGATACCGTTAAACATACCACCACCAGTACTTGATGTAGCGTATTTTTTGTCTGTATCCATACCAAACTGGAAATCGATGTAACCTTGGTAAGAGATGAATGATCCGTTCTCAAAGAAGTAGAAAGGTTTAAACCAGTTAGTCGAGATTTGGTAACCGTTCCAGTCTTTCTTGTTTGAATCGTATGTACCGTATAGGTTCAAGCCTACTTTACCAAACCAAGGCAGTTCTACATCAGAACCTAGACCGATTTTTTGTGTGTTAACACCTGGGCTACCATCAATGCAACCAGTTGCATTGCAGTTGGTTGCGCCGCCGCCACCCCATTCCATGATAGAAGCTACGTAAAGCTCTTTTACAGGACCAAATGATAGGTCTTTGCCTGTTAGGCCATCTAAAGACATACGAGGTGCAAACTTCATAAAGATTTTTTCTGATTTCGCTTTATCGCTACCAGATTCAGAAGTCAGGTTGAAAACATCAACATAGCCGTAAAGGTCGAAGATGCCTGAACGGCCACCAAATTCCATCTCTAGGTAATCGTGAGTTGATTCAGATACACCTTTTTCATTGAATGCACCCATTAGGTTGAACTGCATCCATTTGTAGTCGTTTTTGTGAATGTCGCCGTCTGAATAGTCAGCAGCCATTGCAGGTGCAGACATTGCTGCTACAACACCTAGAGCTAAAAGTGATTTACGCATAGTGGGAACTCTCTATGTTTGTTAATTTCAATATTCGTTCGATATTTACTTAGTTGCACAATCTTAGCTGTGCTTTATGGATGTGAATAATATCGATAAAAATCTCAAAAACCATGTGCAACCGATGTAAAAAAACATAAAACAGGTGATCTACATCTCATTGGCAAGCAAAAAATAACGTTCCAATGGAACTTTCATCCCGTTGCACAAAAAGTGAAACAGGTATCGATTACGCAAGCGTTTACTCTAAATTTAATGTCTATCAACTATTCAACACATTCGGTTAATGATCGCTTTTGCGACCTGTAACGTAACTGTTAATAAAATGGTTGGGAGTGATTTTATATGGCCGAAGTAATGCTTTTCCCTCTAAGTTCAATAGTTCTCCCTGAGGGAAAAATGCGACTAAGAATTTTTGAGTCGAGATATAAACGTTTAGTCTCTCAAGCGATGCGTGCGGATGGCACTTTTGGCATCTGTATGTTTGAAAAGGCGAAAGAGTCTGGTGAAAATGAGCTATCTAAGATTGGGACGCTGGCACAAATCGTCGATTTTGAAGTGCTAGACGCGGGTCTGTTAGGAATCACAGTGACAGGATTAGAAAGATTCGAGATAGATCAGGTGCGTGTTGAATATGATGGTCTTCGCTATGCGAAAGTGACTAAGCTACCCAACTGGCAAGTTGAACAGCTTAGTATCGAGACGGAGTCTGTCGCTCAGCATCTCGCGCAGGTTTATGAGCGTTTCCCCGAAGTGAGCAACTTGTATGACCAAAAGTTTCTGGATGATGCAAGCTGGGTTAGTCAAAGATGGCTTGAGATATTGCCGCTGTCCAAAGGCCAGTTTGATCATCTTGCTGCTGCGCGTGATTGCCGTGAGGCGATACAGTTTTTAAATAAAGCGCTCTTTAGCCAATAGCTCAATGATCTTTCCATGAATTGAAGCGTATATACTGTCTAAGGGCACCGTTTAAGGATATCGAAATGGCCAATTCAGATAGCCAAGCTTTCACCAAAGCAGATTGGGCTGAGTGTATGGAAAAAGTGAAACAGCAGGACAAACATGCGTTTGCATTGGTTTTTAGTCATTTTTCTCCACGTCTCAAGCAATTTGCATTTAGGCATATGGGCAATGAGCAGATTGCCGTAGAAGTCGTTCAAGAAGCGATGACAACCGTATGGCAAAAAAGCGCGTTATTTGATAGCAGTAAGAGTTCGCTTTCTACATGGATTTTTACGATAGCGCGTAACCTTTGTTTTGACATTTTGCGTAAACAGAAAGGTAGGGATGCGCATATACATTCTGAGGACCTTTGGCCTAATGATTATTGTCCGCCAGATATGGTGGAACATTATTCTCCTGAGGCCGAACTACTTAAACAACAGGTGGTTAAATATTTGGATTTGCTGCCGGAATCGCAACGCAAAGTCGTACAGGCAGTTTACTTGGAAGAGTTACCGCATCAGCAAGTCGCAGAGATGTTTGATATTCCCCTTGGAACGGTTAAGTCACGGTTGCGCTTAGCAGTAGAGAAACTTCGAATTTCGATAGAGGCAGATACACTATGAGTTACCATCCAAATGAATCCGTTTTGCAAGCATACGCTCAAGGCACGTTGGATGATGTGAGCGCTTTTACGATAGCCACCCACATCGAAAGTTGTCCACGCTGTCGAAGCCAAGTTAACGGGTTTGAACAGCTATACGGCGAAGAGCTAATGGCGAGCGATATTAGCGTCAAAGATGACTTCGATGCTATGTTCGACAAAATTGTCGCTCTTGAGCAAAACAGTGACCCTATGAGGCTTCCTCGCATGCCGACGTTTGTTGAAGTGAATGGCAAGTCTTTTCGTCTTCCTCTGTCGCTATCGCGTTTTAGAGACCGGATCAGTGATTGGAAGAGCTATGGAGGCAAGGTATTTAGCGCGGCAATAGACATCTCGCCAGATGCTAGAATTAACCTGATGTACATTAGCGAAAATGTGGCTATTCCCCAGCACACTCATAAAGGCACGGAGTCGACCTTGGTTCTTCACGGTAGCTTTAGCGATGAAGATGGGCACTATGGAGTGGGGGACTTCTTGTTCAAAGATGGAACAGTAAAACACAGCCCATACACTAAACAGGGTGAAGATTGTTTGTGTTTGACTGTACTCACACAGCCGATGATATTCACTCAAGGTGTCGCCAGAGTATTCAACTTATTTGGTAAGGGGCTTTATCCCTAGTCAGAAAATTGATGCGAGAAAAAAGGCTTGGTGAGAAACCAAGCCTTTATTTCTATTGTTGTGCTGTGTCCTGTTGATCTGCCTGTTGAGAATCTCTCTGCTGAGCTCTGTTTAACATATCCGTGAAATAATGGCGCAACGAATAGAGCATAATCAAACTCGGTATTACCATCAGTGCCGTCAGGACGAAGAAGGTTGACCAGTCGTTGAGGTAGTCAACCAGTTCTCCCGAGAAAGAGGCGAGTGTTGTTCTACCGAAGTTGCCTAAAGAGGCGAGTAAAGCGTACTGAGTAGCAGAGAACGCTTGACCTGTGACCACTGTCAAGAATGACACAAAGGCAACGGTTGAGAATGCAGAAGTGAAGTTATCGACAACCAAAGTGGCTAAGAATAATTGTTCGCTCGGCCCAACTTTTGCTATCCAAGCAAACATGAGGTTACTTGATGCCATGGCAATACCACCGATCATTAAGCCACGTACGATACCGAACTTCACGTTAACCATACTGCCGATCAAGGTGAACACAATTGTGAGCCCCCAACCAATCAGTTTTGAATAGTAACCAATCTGCTCGTTAGTAAAGCCTACTTCTTTATAGAAGGTAATCGACATTCGACCTAAGAAAGCTTCTCCAATCTTAAAGAGGAAAACAAACAGTAGTAGGGTGATTGCGACTCTAAATCCGTTACTTCTGAAGAAATCGAGGAAAGGTTCAACGACAGTGACCGTGATCCACGCGACGATACGGTTACCAACGACTTTGCTGTGACGTTGTTCGGCTTGTGCTTGCAACGCGTCACGTTGAGTTTTGGGCTCACCAACTAAGAGCGTGAAAATCATTAGTAGGACGACAATCGCCGCCATTCCATAGTAAACCCCATTCCAGCCAATAGAGTCAGCGTTGATAAAAGCTAAGTAACCTGGCACCGAATAGCCCGTCCACCAACCGATAACCGCCATCGCTGACGCTTGTGGCAATTTAGAGGGCTCTGATTTAGGGAATGTATCGATACGAAAGGCATCAATGGCGATGTCCTGAGTTGCCGACGAGATAGCGATACCCAGAGCAAGCATTGAAGTGAGCATTAGGTTTTGTGATGGGTCGACACCGGCTATTAATAGGGTACAAACTAGCACAATTGACTGACAAACAAAGACCCAACTTCTTCGTTGTCCGAGCATTGCATGTAGAAGAGGAATACGGACTCGGTCAACGAGTGGTGCCCACAGGAAATTAATGGCGTAAACGGCAAATACGCTGCCAAAGTAGCCTATTGCTGCACGTGTGAGTCCGGCGTCTTTTAACCAACCTGACATATTAGAACCGATCAGAACCCAAGGAAATCCGCTCGAACAGCCAAGCATAAATACCCACATTAGGCGCTTGTCCATATAACTGCGAATCGTCTCTAGCCAAGACATAGAAGGAGAGTCTGAAGACATACACAAATCCTTGTTTGAGCGTTTGGTCAGCAAGAAAACAGAAGGCTCTAACAAAGTAGAGCCTAATATAATTATTTGATGAGTGTGGCTTTGGTGATAATGATGGGTTCTACTGGTACATCGCGGTAGCGCCCTTTGGTTGTAGTGGGCTTGCTCGCCATAGTTTGGATCACGTCAAAGCCTTGTGTCACTTTGCCAAATACAGCGTAACCAGGTGGGCGTTGATCATAATCCAAGAAACCATTGTCTTTATAATTGATAAAAAACTGTCGAGTCGCTGAATCCGGGTTATTAGTACGTGCCATGGCAATGGTCGCACTATCATTTTTAAGCCCGTTATACGCTTCGTTTTTGATAGGAGCGTATGTCGGTAGGGGGTTCATATTCTCATCAAAACCTCCTCCCTGAGCCATAAAGCCAGGAATGACTCGATGGAACTGAGAACCGACGTAGCTGCCATCGTTGACATACTTAATAAAGTTAGCAACGGTAATCGGTGCTTTGTTTTCATTTAGCTCGACTGTAAAAGAGCCTAGGTTTGTTTCAAACTCTACCTTCGGACCCGCTAGCGCAAGTGAACTGACTAATGCGAGTGAGGCAAATGCCATTTTCAACATTAGAAACGCTCCTGCATGTAATTCTGAAGTTCACGGTCGTTGGCCACTTCTTGAAGAACTAAGTTGATGACGTCATTAAGAACAACTTCAATTTCTTCGTTAGAAGCACTGAGCGCCCCGGTGCGCTTCGCTGTACCAGTGTAGGTCTTAACCAGTTTACCTTGTGGCGTTTCAGCCGTGATTTCAATGACTACCTTACCATCCATCTGGTTTTCCATCACAGTGTGCTGAACGGACACTAAGGCTTCTTGAACTTCGACTTCAATTGAGTTTTCACTATTGACGGTAGTGCGGAAACCTTGTGACTGGAACTGCTCCAATAGCGCATTTTCAATTGAGATACGTACGTTTTGTTTAGAATGAATCGGTTCAATATTTGAACGACCGCTATCGACAAGAGCAACGTATTGTGCAGAACGCACGTCTTTACTGGTTAGCGTAAATGCCGCATCTTGAACAAGATCGCTGTTGCTAAGGACAGCCTTAGGCATAAAATTAATTTGCTCTTGCTGCGGAGCTGAACACGCAGTAAGTAGTGCCATTGACGCGACTAGAACCAGTTTTCTCATTGTAATTTCCTTTCTTTGTAACTCTGCGAGCTTATACAAACGTAAACAGATAATAGAGGACTATTTAGTCGCTTGTAAAATAACAAATTTCTTATTGGCAGCGACCACTTTGACGTTTGACTTACCAAATAGCCTAGATAGCTTTCCATCGTAGCCGAGGTGACGGTTACCGATAACTAATAATTGCCCACCAACAGTAAGAATTTGCTTTGCATCACAGAACATCTGCCATGCAATATGATCGGTGATAGCTTGCTGCTGATGAAATGGGGGATTACACATGACCATATCCACATCGCTCGCCGTCATTCCATCTAAACAGTTATTCGCAACGCACTCTATTTCTCTATCACTACCAAGATTGGTTAGGAGGTTGTGTCGAGCCGACTCGACCGCCATAAAGCTCTCATCAACACAGGTTAATTTAATTTGTGGGTTTAGTTGTCCCATTTTTACGGAAAGGACACCGTTACCGCAACCTAGATCGACCACATGTTTAAGATTTTGGTTTGTTGGTAAATGCTCAAGCATAAAGCGAGCGCCCAAATCTAAGCTTTCTCCTGAATAGACATTTGGCAGATTGTTTAGCGTAATGTTCTCTTTTTCTACTGACCATTGAGTATTGGCAGAGACTTGGGTGGCATTAGCACTATTTGCTGAACTAAAGACTAGACGGTGTTTTTTCCAAGCAAGTGAGGTTTTTGTTTCACCCAGATGTTTTTCAAAAAGCTTAAGTGTCGAGGAGTGGATCTCTTTTGCTTTGTTGACCGCAATAACAGGAATTGTCTCGTTCAGTGTTTGACGCAACTGACTGAGTTGCCAAATTAGGTGCCTATTGCTTTTGGGTAACTGAAGCAAAACCAAATCTACATCGGCTGGTACTTCATCCATAGTTGTTATGAAGTCGACGCTAGGGCACTGATTGTGTTGTATGTTTGCAAGAGTACCTTGCTGAGAAATAAACGAGTCACTCATCATAGTGATACGATGTTTGTCACTAAACCAGCAACTGAGTGCTCCAAAGTTGTCGTTGACGATTAAGATATGCTGGTTGGGCTCGAGTCCCATATCTTCAACATGGTTGATTAGGTATTCGTCTCCCGCATCCCATGCCTGAAGAGTTTCGTTGTTTCTCTTTGGGTATCGGAATAAAGAAAGGGTTCGCTCATGCAGTGAAAGCTCAGTAATCATAATAGCAACGCAAGGTTATCGGTCATTGGGGGAATTGTCGCAAAACGCTGCGGTTGTGAAAACTAAAACCTTTAGCTTTCCGCTTAAGGCGACTATTATCTAGCCCATTATGTTGTTTAGTCTGATGGTAAAGTGCAATGCTGCAGGAAATAATAGAAAGCAAACTTACAGATACATTTGAACCTAGCTACCTAAGTGTTGTGAACGAGAGCTATATGCACAATGTGCCAGCCGGTTCAGAAAGCCACTTTAAAGTGGTGATTGTGAGTGAGAAGTTTGAGGGATTAAGGCTGATTGCTCGCCATCGACAAGTGAACCAAACACTGGCTGAGGAACTGGCAAACCACATACATGCGTTATCGATGCACACCTACACAGAGCACGAATGGCAGCAACACAATCAAATCGCGCCGGACAGTCCTATGTGTATGGGTGGTGACAAATAACTGCTGAAAAAGGGTAGCATGGCTGCCCTTTTTAGTTAGTCCCAAAGAGGTATTGTTAACAACATAGAAACAAATAAATACAGTGGTTAGTTTTAAATAAGAATGTTTCACGATGTGAATATGTAGTGCCATTACTCTTTTTATGGCTATTTCTGTTTGTGCGATGGCTCAAACTTATGACTATTCCTTAGCCTTTTAAACTCAATTCCTTCGAAATATGTACCTTATTCCCTGCATTGGTCATGGCATCAACTTCCCAAAAGATGCTAGACTATCGCACCTGATAAATCTCGCCGATTTCTTGTGACGAGATTATTAATAGGATGTTGCGATTTTGGTGTTTAAAACAGCGCCGAAACCGGACACTAGTGTCGTGTCTAAAAGTTACGCAATCAAAGAATCTTTTTCCCGATAAAAGTAGTGCAAGTGCGTATGATTACAATAAAGAAGGGTTTGGACCTGCCTATCGCAGGAACTCCTACCCAGGTGATTAATGATGGTAAGACCATCAAAAAAGTCGCCTTGCTTGGCGAAGAGTACGTCGGCATGCGTCCTACTATGCATGTCCGCGTAGGCGATGAAGTAAAGAAAGCTCAAGTTCTTTTTGAAGATAAGAAGAATCCGGGAGTGAAATTTACTTCACCAGCAGCTGGTAAAGTGATCGAGGTTAACCGTGGCGCTAAGCGTGTACTTCAGTCTGTTGTGATTGAAGTTGCAGGCGAAGAGCAGGTGACATTCGATAAGTTTGAAGCTGACCAACTAGCAGGTCTTGACCGTGAAGCGGTTAAAACTCAGCTTGTTGATTCAGGTCTTTGGACTGCTTTACGTACTCGTCCGTTCAGCAAGGTACCTGCAATCGAATCTTCTACGAAGGCTATTTTCGTAACTGCTATGGATACCAATCCATTGGCGGCTCAGCCTGAGTTGATCATCAATGAACAACAAGAAGCATTTGTTGCTGGTTTAGATGTGCTTTCAACACTGACTGATGGCAAGGTTTACGTATGTAAATCTGGTACAAGTCTTCCTCGTTCTTCTCAATCTAATGTTGAAGAGCATGTATTTGATGGCCCTCACCCAGCTGGTCTGGCTGGCACCCACATGCATTTCCTATACCCAGTAAATGCAGAAAATGTGGCGTGGAGTATCAACTACCAAGACGTTATTGCGTTTGGTAAGTTGTTCCTAACTGGTGAACTTTACACTGACCGTGTTATTTCTCTGGCTGGCCCAGTGGTAAATAACCCTCGTCTAGTTCGTACGTCTATTGGCGCAAGCCTTGAAGACATTACAGATAGCGAGTTAATGCCAGGTGAAGTTCGTGTGATTTCTGGTTCAGTACTTACAGGTACTCATGCAACTGGTCCTCACGCTTACCTTGGTCGTTACCACGTACAGGTTTCTGTATTACGTGAAGGCCGTGAAAAAGAACTGTTCGGTTGGGCTACGCCTGGTAAGAATAAGTTCTCGGTTACTCGCTCGTTCCTAGGTCACATCTTCAAAGGTCAGTTGTTTAATATGACAACGACGACGAATGGTAGTGATCGTTCAATGGTTCCAATTGGCAACTACGAACGCGTAATGCCTCTTGATATGGAGCCAACTCTGCTACTTCGTGATCTTTGTGCAGGTGATACTGACAGTGCTATTGCACTGGGTGCTCTTGAACTAGACGAAGAAGACTTAGCATTGTGTACCTTTGTGTGTCCTGGTAAATACGAGTACGGTGCGTTACTTCGTGAATGCCTAGATATCATTGAGAAGGAAGGGTAATTTTTCATGGGTCTTAAAAAGTTTATTGAAGACATCGAGCATCACTTTGAACCAGGTGGTAAACATGAGAAGTGGTTTGCGCTTTACGAAGCAGCAGCGACTCTGTTCTACACGCCAGGTCTAGTGACGAAAAAAAGCTCGCACGTTCGTGACAGCGTTGACCTAAAACGCATCATGATCATGGTTTGGTTCGCGGTATTCCCAGCAATGTTCTGGGGTATGTACAACGCGGGTGGCCAAGCTATCGCAGCACTAAATCACATGTACGCTGGTGATCAGCTAGCAGCAGTTGTTGCTGGTAACTGGCACTACTGGCTAACGGAAATGCTAGGTGGCACATTGGCCGCTGATGCTGGCGTTGGCAGTAAGATGATTCTTGGTGCAACTTACTTCCTACCTATCTATGCAACGGTATTTATCGTTGGTGGCTTCTGGGAAGTACTGTTCTGTATGGTGCGTAAGCATGAAGTTAACGAAGGTTTCTTTGTTACTTCTATTCTATTTGCACTTATCGTTCCACCAACATTACCTCTATGGCAAGCTGCACTAGGTATTACCTTCGGTGTTGTTGTTGCTAAAGAGATCTTTGGTGGTACAGGTCGTAACTTCCTTAACCCAGCACTTGCTGGCCGTGCGTTCCTGTTCTTCGCCTACCCTGCGCAAATCTCAGGTGACGTAGTATGGACTGCAGCTGATGGCTTCTCCGGTGCAACTGCACTAAGCCAATGGGCACAAGGTGGTAACGGCGCTCTAGTTAATGCAGTAACAGGTGCTCCAATTACTTGGATGGATGCTTTCATCGGTAACATCCCAGGTTCAATTGGTGAAGTATCAACACTAGCACTTATGATCGGTGCAGCGATGATCGTTTACATGAGAATTGCTTCATGGCGCATCATTGCGGGTGTAATGATTGGTATGATTGCAACAGCAACTCTGTTCAATGTAATCGGTTCTGATACTAACCCAATGTTCAACATGCCATGGCACTGGCACCTAGTTCTAGGTGGTTTTGCATTCGGTATGTTCTTTATGGCAACCGACCCAGTATCGGCTTCATTTACTAACAAAGGTAAATGGTGGTACGGCGCATTGATCGGCGCGATGTGTGTAATGATTCGTGTAGTTAACCCTGCATACCCAGAAGGTATGATGCTGGCGATTCTATTTGCGAACTTGTTTGCACCTCTGTTCGACCATGTAGTTATCGAGAAGAACATCAAGCGGAGACAAGCACGCTATGGCAAGTAATAACGACAGCATTAAAAAGACGCTGGGTGTTGTTATCGGGTTGAGCCTTGTTTGTTCAATCATCGTATCAACAGCAGCCGTGGGTCTACGCGACAAGCAAAAAGCTAACGCTGTACTAGATAAGCAAACTAAGATCGTTGAAGTTGCAGGCATTGAAGCGCAAGGTAAAAAAATACCTGAGCTGTTTGCTGAGTTCATCGAGCCGCGCCTAGTTAACTTTGAAACAGGTGAGTTTGTTGATGGCGACGCTGCGACTTACGATCAACGTAAAGCAGCGAAAGATCCAGCAGAGTCGATTAAGCTTTCAGCTCAAGACGACAAAGCTAAGATCTTACGTCGTGCTAACACAGGTGTTGTTTACCTAGTTAAAGATGGCAACGCAGTATCTAAGGTTATTTTACCTGTTCACGGTAACGGCCTGTGGTCAATGATGTATGCATTTGTTGCTGTTGAAACTGACGGTAACACCGTATCAGGTATCACATACTACGAGCAGGGTGAAACTCCTGGACTAGGTGGTGAAGTTGAAAACCCATCTTGGCGTGCTCAATTCGTAGGCAAGAAGTTGTTTGATGACAACCACAAGCCAGCGATTAAAGTGGTTAAAGGTGGTGCACCAGCAGGTTCTGAGCACGGTGTCGATGGCCTATCAGGTGCAACACTAACTAGTAACGGTGTTCAACACACATTTGACTTCTGGTTAGGCGACATGGGCTTTGGTCCATTCCTAGCAAAAGTTCGTGACGGAGGTCTGAACTAATGTCTAGTGCACAAAACATTAAAAAGAGCATTCTAGCGCCTGTATTGGATAACAACCCAATCGCGCTTCAGGTTCTCGGTGTTTGTTCTGCTCTTGCAGTAACAACTAAGCTAGAGACTGCATTTGTTATGACACTAGCGGTAACCTTCGTAACTGCTCTGTCTAACTTCTGTGTATCTCTAATCCGTAACCACATTCCTAACAGCGTACGTATCATCGTTCAGATGGCGATCATCGCATCATTAGTAATCGTGGTAGACCAAGTGCTAAAAGCTTACCTATACGATATCTCTAAACAGCTATCTGTATTCGTAGGTCTGATTATCACTAACTGTATCGTAATGGGTCGTGCTGAAGCATTCGCAATGAAGTCTGCTCCAGTTCCATCACTGATCGATGGTATTGGTAACGGTCTTGGTTACGGTTTCGTTCTTATCACTGTTGGTTTCTTCCGTGAACTGTTTGGCTCTGGCAAACTGTTCGGTATGGAAGTACTTCCTCTAGTGAGCAATGGTGGTTGGTACCAGCCAAACGGTCTGATGCTATTAGCACCATCTGCATTCTTCCTAATCGGCTTTATGATTTGGGCGATTCGTATACTCAAGCCTGAACAAGTAGAAGCGAAGGAGTAAGGACGTCATGGAACATTACATTAGTCTGCTAGTTAAATCGATTTTCATCGAAAACATGGCACTGTCTTTCTTCTTAGGTATGTGTACGTTTCTTGCGGTATCTAAGAAAGTTAAGACCTCATTTGGTCTAGGTGTAGCGGTAGTCGTAGTACTAACCATTGCTGTACCGGTAAACAATCTAGTTTACAACCTAGTACTTAAAGAGAACGCTTTAGTTGAAGGTGTGGATCTTAGCTTCCTTAACTTCATCACCTTTATCGGTGTAATTGCGGCACTCGTACAGATTCTAGAGATGGTTCTAGACCGTTTCTTCCCGCCTCTGTACAACGCGCTTGGCATCTTCCTACCGCTGATCACAGTAAACTGTGCGATCTTCGGTGGTGTATCTTTCATGGTGCAGCGTGACTACAACTTTGCTGAATCTGTTGTTTACGGCTTTGGCTCTGGTGTGGGTTGGATGCTAGCAATCGTTGCGCTTGCAGGTATCCGTGAGAAGATGAAGTATTCGGACGTACCTCCTGGTCTACGTGGTCTAGGTATCACGTTCATCACTGTAGGTCTTATGGCGTTAGGCTTTATGTCTTTCTCTGGTGTTCAACTGTAAGTCGGGTAAACCGCAACAATTAAGGAATAGTCAATGGACATTATTCTTGGTGTCGTGATGTTTACTCTGATCGTACTGGCTCTAGTTCTAGTGATTCTTTTCGCTAAGTCTAAGCTTGTACCAACAGGTGACATTACAATTTCTGTGAACGATGACCCTTCTTTGGCGATCGTTACTCAGCCAGGCGGTAAGCTTCTGGGTGCTCTAGCAGGTGCTGGTGTATTCGTATCTTCTGCTTGTGGTGGCGGTGGCTCATGTGGTCAGTGTCGCGTAAAAATTAAATCAGGCGGTGGTGACATTCTACCAACCGAGCTTGACCATATTACTAAAGGTGAAGCGCGCGAAGGTGAGCGTCTAGCGTGTCAGGTTGCAATGAAAACTGACATGGACATCGAGCTACCTGAAGAGATCTTCGGTGTTAAGAAGTGGGAATGTACAGTTATCTCTAACGATAACAAAGCGACATTCATCAAAGAGCTTAAGCTGCAAATTCCAGATGGCGAATCAGTACCTTTCCGTGCTGGTGGTTACATCCAGATTGAAGCACCTGCTCACCACGTTAAATACGCTGATTACGATATTCCAGAGGAATACCGTGAAGACTGGGACAAATTCAACCTGTTCCGCTACGAGTCTAAGGTAAACGAAGAGACAATTCGTGCTTACTCAATGGCTAACTACCCTGAAGAAGAAGGCATTATTATGCTGAACGTGCGTATCGCTACGCCGCCGCCTAATAATCCTGATGTACCACCAGGTATCATGTCTTCGTTCATCTGGTCTCTAAAAGAAGGCGACAAGTGTACTATTTCTGGTCCATTTGGTGAGTTCTTTGCGAAAGATACAGACAACGAGATGGTCTTCATCGGTGGTGGTGCGGGTATGGCGCCAATGCGTTCACATATCTTCGACCAGCTTAAGCGTCTTAAGTCTACTCGTAAGATGTCGTTCTGGTACGGTGCGCGCTCTAAGCGTGAAATGTTCTACGTAGAAGATTTCGATGGCCTACAAGCAGAAAATGACAACTTCGTATGGCACTGTGCTCTATCTGATCCAATGCCAGAAGATAACTGGGATGGTTACACCGGCTTCATCCACAACGTATTGTACGAAAACTACCTAAGGGATCATGACGCTCCTGAAGATTGTGAATACTACATGTGTGGTCCGCCTATGATGAACGCAGCCGTAATCGGTATGCTGAAAGATCTAGGTGTGGAAGATGAAAACATTCTTCTAGATGACTTCGGTGGTTAATCTACCTAAGTAGTTGTAATTTATGGCTGGCTCAATCGAGCCAGCCATTGTTGTTTTAGAGTGGTAATAGTCGATACGTTATATCTCAACGTATGTGCTATTCCCGTTCCTCAATATACAGGAGTCTAACAAGTGAAAAAGTGGCTTGTTGCATTTGCTTCTCTGTTAGTACTAGCTGGTTGTGAAAAATCAGCTGAGCAGATCCATCTAAGTGGCCCAACGATGGGCACGACATACAATATTAAATACATTTCAGCACAAGGGCAGCCAACACCAGAAGCTCTTCAGAAAGAAATTGATCGTTTGCTTGAAGAAGTTAACGATCAAATGTCGACATACCGCAAAGATTCAGAGTTGAGTCGCTTTAACCAGAGTCAGTCATCTGAAGCATTTGCCGTTTCACCTCAAACAGCGACAGTGGTGAAAGAAGCGATTCGACTTAACGGTCTTACTTTAGGTGCATTGGACGTCACTGTTGGTCCACTCGTCAACCTATGGGGTTTTGGCCCAGAAGGCAGACCGGAGGTTGTTCCAACAACTGAAGAGCTCGCGGCGCGTAAAGCAATGACGGGCATCCAGCATCTGAGTGTGAATGGTGATGCTTTAGTGAAAAATATTCCTAACTTGTATGTAGATTTGTCTACAATTGCAAAAGGTTGGGGTGTCGATGTTGTTGCTGATTACATCCAGTCGCAAGGTATTCAGAATTATATGGTTGAAGTAGGTGGTGAAATGCGCCTAAAAGGCTTGAACCGTGAAGGTGTTGCGTGGCGAATTGCCATTGAAAAACCATCGGTTGAAGAGCGTACGATTCAAGACATTATTGAGCCAGGCGATATGGCTGTTGCCACATCCGGCGATTACCGTAACTACTTCGAGCATGACGGAATTCGATACTCACACATTATCAATCCAGAAACGGGTAAGCCGATTAGCCATAAGGTTGTATCGGTAACGGTTCTTGACCAATCGTCTATGACGGCGGATGGGTTAGCGACTGGACTGATGGTATTAGGCGAAGATAAAGGCATGCAGATTGCTGAAGAAAACAACATTCCTGTGCTTATGATCGTCAAAACGGAAGAGGGCTTTAAAGAACTAGCCTCTTCTGCCTATAAGCCTTATACGAATAAATAATAACTCGAGCGAGCATGTCATTATGAGTACATTTTTGATTACATTTGGTGTGTTTATGGCCGTGATTGCAGCGATGTCCATAGGCTATATCATTCAGAAGAAAGTTGTTAAAGGTAGCTGTGGTGGCTTAGGTGCGGTTGGTATCGAAAAGGTATGTAATTGTCCTGAACCATGTGATGCACGTAAGAAGCGTGAAGCACGTGAGGCGGCCCGTCAAGAAAAGCTAGCCGCATGGGAAAAAGACCGCATCGCTTAGTCCCGTCCTGTTAATACAAAACACAAACACCAGTCACTCGACTGGTGTTTTTTTTAACATTTCGTCGGTGAAAATAGTTCGGTTACGTCCCAGCTTCTTCGCCACATATAAGCGATCATCAGCGATCTTAATTTGGTCATGAATGTCCCCACTGATACTACTTATGCCTATGCTGACAGTAACAAGTATGATATTTCCATTATGCTTTACGGGGGTTTTCTCGACACGTTGTCTCATGTTTTCAATGCGATTGATGAAATCATCGTATGGCGTGCATGATTGAATACAAAACTCTTCACCACCAAAACGCACCACGATATCATCAGGAAAATATATCTTCAGGATATTTGCGACTGTTTTAAGAGCAGCATCGCCCCCGTCATGACCATAATTGTCATTGACCTGTTTGAATAGGTCGATATCAATCATTGCAATGTTACGTAGCTGACAACCAGAGCAAGCCTGACTAAAGAGAAATCTTCGATTCCACAACCCAGTGAGAACGTCTTGATTAGCGAGTTTGTGTAACTCATCGGTTGCTTCCTTCATATCAAGCAACTGGTGAACCCGACAGTAAAACTCTTCTTGATTAAATGGCTTGGTGAGAAAGTCATTCGCTCCCGCTTTTAGAAACTGGGCGGTAAGGGTTTTCGATTCGTTGCCAGATAGCCCTATGATGGCGAGTTGGTTCTTATCGTACATCTGGCGCATTTCACGAGTCATGGATATGCCATCTTTAACCGGCATGTCGTGATCAGTGATAACAAAGGTGATATCGGAACAGCTTTGCAGTTTTTCGAGTGCAACTTGACCGTTTTCCGCCTGCGTGGTGCGAATGTACTGATGTTCGAGCAACTGTGTCACATGGCGTCGGACTGTCGCTGAGTCATCAACAATGAGGGCATGGTGTTTGCTGTTATTAATAAGCCGTTTAGCTAGAGGAAGTAGATAGGAGATGGATGCCATGCTGTCTTTCAATATGTAGTCCAGAACCCCCTTTGCAATAAATCGTTCGCGTGCTTGGTCGTTAAAGGTCGCTGTTAATACGATGACTTTTTGCTGGTATGAGAGGACAAGGTCAATAACCTCACCATCTTGGGCATCGGGTAGGCAGTAATCAAGAACAGCGAAGCGAAACTCCTTGTGCCGTTGCAATAACTCTTCGGCCTGTGCAAAAGATTCTGCACAGCAGACATGACAGCCTAAAGTAGTGAGCTGCTGTTTTAAGAAATTTTGGTAAGCGCGACTATCCTCTACAACCAAGACTTTATTGTTCAAAGCGGTGCCTCTTTTGTTACCTATAGAATTAATAATAACTGCATCCAACAAACTTGCGAGTGTCGAACAGGACAAATTTGCAGATAATTTGTACTTTGATATATATATGTGATTTATTATACTGTTTATATGTACAGTCTATTCCGGTCATCGAAAGTGGATAAGAAAACGCGAAAAATCATACATATAGACATGGATTGTTTTTACGCGGCAGTGGAAATGCGTGATAACCCTTCATATCGTGGACGGCCACTCGCCGTTGGGGGGCATGAAAAACAACGTGGCGTGTTAAGTACCTGCAATTATGAAGCGAGAAAGTTCGGCATCCGCAGTGCAATGCCAACCTCTAGAGCATTGCAGTTATGCCCTCAGTTACTTGTCGTACCGGGAAGAATGCAGATCTACAAAGCGGTTTCAAAACAGATCCACGCTATCTTTTCGCGTTACACAGCACTTATTGAGCCCCTGTCTCTTGATGAAGCGTACCTCGATGTGACGGATTGCCCTTTACATAAAGGCTCGGCAACCCTGATTGCTGAAGCTATTCGTAGTGATATTTGGAATGAGCTACAGCTAACGGCATCTGCGGGTATCGCGCCAGTAAAGTTTCTCGCCAAGATTGCTTCCGATATGAATAAGCCCAATGGTCAGTATGTGATTCCTCCGGATAGAGTTCAAAGTGAGATAGACAATTTGCCGTTAGAGAAAATTCCGGGGGTTGGCAAAGTGAGTCTGGAAAAACTCCATCAAGCTGGGTTGTATGTAGGGCAAGACGTCAAAAACAGTGACTATCGCGATTTACTACTCAAGTTCGGCCGGCTTGGAGCCTCGTTGTGGAACAAGAGCCATGGTGTTGATGATCGTGAAGTCGTGGTTGAAAGGGAAAGAAAATCGGTTGGGGTCGAGCGTACATTTGCCGAAAATATTTTTTCATATGATGAATGTTGGCGTGTCATAGAAGACAAGTTATTTCCTGAATTAGAACAAAGGCTAGAAAGAGCATCGCCAGACAAGGCGATCATCAAGCAGGGGATTAAAGTTAAATTTGCTGATTTTCAATTAACGACGATAGAACATATTCACTCGCAGTTGGAGTTGGAATATTTTAAACAGCTATTGCATGACATTCTTAAACGTCAACAAGATCGAGAAATCCGATTACTGGGTCTAAGCGTGATGCTTAAACCCGAGGAACAGAGTAAACAACTGAGTTTTTTTTAATCTAGGCTTTCTACCCACAGCCTAACCTCACTGAAGGGGATGGCTTCAAGTTGACCAAACCCAGCTAAAGAGCGTGCTTTGATCTTGGTAAATACAGGTGTAGTGATCCCACAAAGAAATTTCGTTCTTAGATTGAGCGACAAAGGCGCACGAGCTTTGGTTTCCAATTGAACCAACCATTCACGAACTTGTTGTTGATCCGTCTCGCGTTGTACTAACTTGGGTAAGAGTGCGACTTCGCCACGACAGACACTACAGTGGTTACAATTGGAAGGTGCGTGTTTATCGCCAAAATACTTGGCCAACCTTGCACTAAGGCATTGACCTGATTCAAAGAAATCCAGCAGTTCGCGAATACGATTCACATCATTGGTTTCTTTATTTTTAAACAGAGAGGATAGTTTCTCAGCGAGTTCAGCGGTAGTGTTGGCTTTTGACGAAACTCGATAGACCTCAGTCATCAGTTTACTTTCTAGCTCTATCCAGCCTTTCTCGTTGAAATAGTTGAGTGCGGCTATGGCTCTTGAACGATCGCCTTGGAACTCTTGCCATAAGGTCTCAAAATCGACCTGACACCAAGTGCGAGCTTGGGGTGAACAGTTAAATAGTGCGCTAATAAACTCACGACGTTGTGGATCAAAATGATTGACAATGTTTTGTTTATCGGTGAGAAACTTAAAACGATAGTCTGCGAAATAGCTGTATTGTGACTCGATGACACCTTCCATTTCCATGTACACTAATAACGTTTTCAAAGGAAGCTGACGAATATTGCTTTCTGTCGAGAGTCTGCTGAGCACGACTTCCCATTGAGGAGATGAGTCAATCGCTTGTTTGAGGACAAACTCTATTTCGCTTGTCTCAGGCGTGTCGCCAAAAATAAAGTTCTCTAAGGTGCTGATACTATTTTGGTTCGCGAGTAATACGCATTGGGACGGATGCCCGTCTCGTCCTGCTCGACCTATTTCTTGCGCATAGTTTTCGATGGATTTAGGCAGATCGAAGTGAATGACTCGGCGAATATCAGATTTGTCCACTCCCATTCCAAAAGCGATGGTTGCGACAATACAATCTAGCTGCCCCTGCATAAATTGATTTTGAATCTGCTCACGCGTTTCATTGCCCATACCTGCATGATAGGCACTGACGTTAAGGTTATTATCAGCCAGTAGGCGGGCAACCTGCTCGGCGGTATTTTGCAGGGTCACATAGACAATGGTGGGCAGTTTGTAGTTTGATTTAATTAAACTCAGTAACGCTTCAGGCTTGTTTTCGTCCAGGCATGGTGAGACAGAAATATCGAGATTAGGACGATAAAAGCCAGTGACAACAACATCATCAGGTTCAATGGAGAACTTGCTCTGCATATCTTCGATAACCGTTTGTGTGGCTGTCGCGGTAAGCAATAGGACTTGAGGTATATTTAATTCTTTCAGGTAGTGCGGCAGTTTGAGGTAGTCCGGGCGGAAATTGTGGCCCCACTCAGAGATACAGTGAGCCTCATCGACGACCAGCAAAGATATAGGTACTTGGGAAATAAACTGCCTAAAGCGTTCATTCTTCAGCCTTTCGACAGATATCATCAAAACCTTGGTATGTCCTTGTTTTACCTGATTCATGATCTGTAAGGACTCTTCACGGGTTTGGCTAGAGTCAATGGATGCCGCGGGAATTTGTTTGCTGCTTAGGAAGGCGAGCTGATCCTTCATCAATGCCAGCAGAGGAGAAACCACCAAGGTCAGATGAGGCAAGACGACAGCGGGAAGTTGATAACAGAGAGATTTGCCTGAACCGGTAGGGAAAATTGCTGCACATGATTGCCCTTGCATCACTTTTTCGATAACCGCTTGCTGCCCTGTACGAAGTGATTCGAAACCAAAGGTGTGATGGAGTGTCTGCTGAAGATCGAATTCTTGGTTGGGGCTAAACATAATACTTGATTCCAGTATCTTTAAAGGGCAATGAGCTCTATTCTAAGGGCATTAAAATGATTGGAACATGGTTTTAGTATGAATAAGTTGGAACTAAAACGCATTATTCTGGATTTGCTAGAACAAAAATGGCAAATCGGGCAAAGCTCAGTTCAAAGGGCAATTGAATCGGCGACGGACGAAGAAACGGTTCCTGAGCATAAGTATGACACTTTAGCCCTTGAAGCATCTTATCTTGCCCATGGTCAGGCAATGCGCTTACAGGAATGTGAACAAGAAATTCGCGTGATGAAAGAACTTGTTTTGCCTATCGAGCCCGAAAAAGTGGTACTTGGATGTGTGATTTCATTACTGGACGATGACGATCAGATCAAACGCTTTTTTATCTCACCATGTGCGGGTGGTTTAAAAGTGTCAATCGACGATGAGAGTGTCACATTAGTAACGTTTGATTCGCCATTAGGTCAGGCTCTCAAGTCCAAGAAAGTTGGAGAGGAAGTGACTTACAAGGTTGCCGGTGTAGAACATTGTTACGAGATTGAAACCATAAGCTGACAAACATCAAACGATTTCTGCTATGGTAGGCATCAATAACTGCTCGAGAGGTAACAATGAAAAAAGTATTACTGACATTACCTTTATTACTTTCCAGCCAAGTTTATGCTGCACAGTGTAAAGTTGACTTAAAAAACGAAATTCACTTGAATGGTGAGAGAATTGAAATTCACCAAGTTGGTGGTGAAACCGCGGTTGTCGATGCAGACAATGGCCTAACTATTCATGGTGAAAAGATTGAGTTGGATGATAGCCAGAAACAAGCTATTGCCCAATATCGAGAGAATATTAATGACTATTTGCCTAGAGCGAAGCAAATCGCCCAAGATGGCTTAGCACTCGCGAATGATATTGTTGATGATGTGGCAGAGAGCTTTGACGCGCCAGAGGCGTTTGATAGCGTCAAAGAGGCTATGAAGCAGTTTTATGCCGATATTGAAGCTCGATACTACAAGAATGGTGATTTGGTTTTACCTGCCGAAAGCTTTGGATCGCTAAATGAAACATGGGCTGAAGATTTAGAAAAAGCCAAAGCACTGTTTAATGAAGAGTTCATTACGAGTGCCTTTGATGCAATGTCAGCGAAAATGAAGGCAGAGGGTGGGCTGAACTTAACTGAAATGGCCAACTCAATGGCGGAACTTAAAGAACGAGTCGCTAAACGTCTTGCCGAGCATGCGGCTGAAGTTGAGCAACAAAGTGAAGACTTTTGTGATTCTCTTGATCAAATGGCTGAACAAGAGCAGCAACTTCACGATAAGATCCCGCAATTGAAGGATTACCAAATCTTCACCATCTAATCCGATTTACTTTTTCGATTGTATTGAATAAAGAGCGCCTGTATGGCGCTTTTTTATGTCTTGAGCACTGGAATAGTGAATTGTTGTTTGATTTTTGCTCATTTGAGGCTGATTTGTTGTAAATGCGCTGAGAACTGCCCGTGTGTGTTGATTGTTTAGTTTTGGCTAGTGTTTTATACTTGTGTACTAGTTAGCTAGTTCATTGGTGCAAATAGGTTGTATGGCTCAAACAAATAACACACAAACACGTGAGCATTTTGGTTCTCGTCTCGGTTTCATTCTTGCTGCGGCAGGCGCAGCGGTAGGTCTTGGCAACATTTGGGGCTTCCCTACGCAAGCCGCGAGCAATGGTGGTGGTGCATTTCTGCTAGTTTACCTAGTGATGATTCTAGTGGTTGCATTTCCCATGTTGGTCGTTGAAATGGCAATCGGTCGATATGGTCAGGCAAATCCGGTAGATAGTATGCGCTCACTTACTAGCAACCCTTTAGGTAAAAAAGTAGGGGCAACGGTAGGCTGGATTGGATTGAGTGTGCCAAGTGCGGTATTGGCATTCTATAGCATTGTAGGCGGTTGGCTAATTTGCTTTTTACTGGGAGCAATAACCGACGTTCTGGGGTTTGAGCAGGCAACCGCTTGGTTTAAGGGATTTAGCGTAGAGCGCAATTTGTTCGGTACGATTGCATTCTATGTTCTAACCGTATTAATCGTTCAAGGTGGAGTGAAGCAGGGGATTGAAAAGTGGTCGACACGCTTGATGCCGGCTCTGTTCATTTTATTTGGTCTGCTGTTTATCTATATCATGACGCAAAATGGTGCGATGGAAGGTTTAAAGCATTACCTGATCCCAGATTTTGAGAAGGTGATGGATCGTAAGTTGATTCTAGCGGCAATGGGGCAAGGGTTCTTTTCACTGACTATTGGTGGCTGTTCAATGCTGATTTATGGTTCTTACCTCAGCAAGAAAGAAAACCTGCCAAAGATGGCGATGAATGTCACCTTAGTTGATACAGCCGTGGCGTTTATTGCCGGACTGGTCGTGATGCCTGCGATGTTTGTCGCAATGCAAAAAGGTGTGCAGATTTATGCTGAAGATGGTTCTTTGCTCAGTTCTGATACCTTAGTATTCACGGTTCTACCTTTGATGTTTGATAGCTTAGGTCTGCTTGGCCAGCTGTTTTCAATTGTGTTTTTCCTATTGCTGACGATTGCTGCGTTAACATCTTCAATTTCTATGTTGGAATGTCCGGTGGCGTTAGTGAGTGAGCGCTTCAACACCAAACGCAAGACAACAAGCTGGGTTTTAGCTGGGCTTATCGCTCTGTTCAGTATTGTTATTGTTTACAATTTTGGCGCTATGTTTGGGGCGGTAGCAACGGTGGCGACTCAATACTTGCAACCTGCCGCAGCGCTGTTGTTCTGTTTGTTTGGTGGCTGGGTGTGGAATCGTCACTCTAAGATTAAAGAGTTAGAGCAAGGCTGCCCTGAATTTACTCAAGGCTGGTTCGGCAAGCTATGGCCAGCGTACGTGAAGTTCGTGTGCCCAGTTTTAGTTGCCACGGTCATTTGGGCATCATTTGGTTAAAGCAAAGCTCAATTTGTTAACGTAGCCCGCGTAATGCGGGCTACGTTAGTGAGTCACGCCACCGTTACTTCGATCTGATACAAACGGCGGTCTGATAGGTGATTGGGAACCATTGCCAAAACCAAGCAAAGCGGAGTTCCATCATTTTTCCTGGCCACCAGTATTTCCATTTAAAAAACACATCATCAGCCATGCCAAATCCTACCTCGGAGTAACCGGTGTAGTAGAGATTATATGGCGCTTCTCTTGCACGTCTTAGTGGTCTTGTCATCGGGCGTTCATTCGATCTGATGAGTCGCCAGTCGGAGTAACCTGCGTAGGTTGAATTGGAACATGCATTCCTTCCTTGCTGACGGTTGTAGAATGGCCCCCATTGTGTGTAGTACATGTGGCGATACGTCTCATAAACAGGCTGAGTTGGCCCGTATATAACCGCTACGGACCGAGAGCAGTTTGAGACATATATTGGGAAGCCATGGGCAAAACCGCCTATCGAGCAAGAGCGCACAGAATCTGTACCAGTGGGCAGAGAGATACCATTTAGGGTGCTCACTACACTATTAGAGAATTTGGCCCTTAAAACGTTACCGTCTTGGTCTTCAACTTGATGGTACAGGAACGAAAACTGGCCTTGTAAAATAGTAAACTCACTTGTTGCCCAGAATGTATCGCCTACGTTTAGGTCCTCTCCACCGTTGATGGTGTCGGTAACATTCCCTGAGTTAGCCTGAATGTTTCTACCTGCCGGACTAGCAGTTCTGTAATAGTCGGAACACTCAGGGGCTCGGTAGCCTTTACGCACACAAAATCTGACTGAAGATAAGTGTGAATTGTTGGCGATATAGTAAGGCTTACTCGATACGATAGTGCCAGAACGTGTCTGCCAATAGATAGATCGAAAGGTTGAAGATGAATCAAAGTTGGTGGCAATTTCTTGATCGATCATGCCTGTAAGCATGATGTCTTGCCTGTTTTGTATCGTTACTTCGCTGGCGTGTACCCAGCTAGAACAAACACTAATAAATAATAGTAGGATGAACTGCTTCATTATTTTTCTCTTGTAGTGGGTAGCTAAGTCATATGAAAATTACTTGCCGACTCCAAATACCAATGACTAATTAAGACGCGTGCAAATTGCTGTGTCATATGTGATTTGCTGTGGCGACCAGATGAGTTTGTGTTTTACAATTTGGCCTGTGGTTGCGTAGTTTTATTATGTCCATAATTGTCCTTTGATCTTAATTGTTATTTCGTAAACTGATGAAGAGGATGGTTATTGGTTATAATGCCAATTTTACAATTATTATTTACTTAATTGATGGTTGTTTATTTTAGTCATTATTTAATTTATTAATTAGTGCTTTTTTAAATTGATGTTGTTTTTATTTTCTAATGTGAATAGGGATCAATTAATAAATTGTTGTTTTTGATAATAAACTTAATCCCTATAGGATTGTTTCTTGGTTTGAATTGTGTTTATTCTCTTTTTTAATAAGATAATTGGTTGGGTTGTGTAAGGTAATTTCCCATTCCTAAGGAGGGTATTACAAATGTTCACTTGGATAGAGAGTGAAAATGGCTTTGTTGCTTAAATCGATGGAACTAAATCAAGCTTACAGGACTAGGTATGGCTGAAACTCAGTATGTAGTTGATTACTCTAATTAGATTCTTAGCTTGGTTATGAGTCAATGTCACTAATAATAATGCTTACTAAAGCAATTTGTTTGAAAGCTATATTAAAATCATATGAATGTGCTAACTACTAATTTCGAAAACGCATCATTATTTTCGATCTTAGGCTGGAGTAATTTTAAGGACTAATTATGGGTAGGTTTTTACTATTATTCATTGCGCTATTTTCTGGTATCGCAAGTGTCAGTGTTAGCGTATTTACAACTCGCGTCAGCAACGGTTTCGCCTAACAACGTCATTATGGAAAAACATAATAATGATTTGGCTAAAAATTTGGTTGGAAACCTGTAAAGGTCCATTTGATGTTGGACCAAGATAGGGGGGCGATGCTAACAAGTATCTCAGTCCTAGTAGACAGACTGAGATACTTAGTCAATTATGACGTGGAGATTTGACCCGTTGTTAGAGGGTCAACATCCAGATCATTCACTTTCTCAATGAATTCCTCTACCACTTGTTCCACTTCTTCGTCATCTTGTTCAAAGTAGGCTAGGTTGAATATGGCATCACCTTCATTGACCAGCGGCAGTGTTTGTTGACCGATAACAATACCGCCTTTACGGGCGATGAGTTCGATTTCACTGTGTCCTAGTGGAGCACTGATGTATGCCAATACTTGCCCTTTTTCGACTTTCTCGCCCAGAGTCACCACAGTGCGAAGAATGCCGTCACTTTCCGCACGCAGCCAACTGGTTGACTTGGCAATAACGTGTGTTGGCAGCTTTTTGCGAGTTGAGCGTAGCATACCGATAGCCTGCATTACTCGCTGAACTCCAATAAATCCAGCACTGATACAGATTGGCTCGAAGCGTAATGCTTCGCCTGCTTCATAGGTAAGAACAGGGATACCCAGACGTTCAGCCTCACTGCGTAAAGAGCCATCTCGTAGAGGAGCATCAATGATCACTGGAGTGGCAAATGCCTGAGCAATGCGAAGCGTTTCAGGATTGCTCAAGTCGGCACGCAGTTGAGGTAAGTTGGTTCGATGGATGGCACCGGTGTGGAGGTCGAGTATGTAGTCACAACGTTTGGCTACCTGAGAGAAAAATGTGTAGGCCATACGTGATGCGAGTGAACCTTTTTCACTACCAGGGAAGCAGCGATTTAAATCTCGTCTATCAGGTAAATAACGTGATTTGTGAATAAAACCAAAAACGTTAACTATAGGCACAGCAATGAGTGTTCCTTTTAGCTTGTTAACATCAATGGTGTTAATCAGTTGTCTTACGATTTCAACGCCGTTGAGTTCATCACCGTGGATCGCCGCATTAACCATCAGTACTGGTCCTGCTAGCTTGCCGTTGATGACCTCAACCGGAATTGATAGTGGCGAGTGGGTATAAAGTCTTGCTGCATCTAACTCTATGACCTTACGTTCTCCCGGTGAGATAGACTCACCGAGAAATTCAAAAACGCTATTTATTTTAGCCTTTGCCACGAGTTTTAGTCCTTTTACTTGCCGCATTTTTCTCTATGAATTCGACAATCATTCCAGCAATGTCTTTACCAGTTGCGGTCTCAATACCTTCAAGACCTGGAGATGAGTTTACTTCCATGACTAATGGACCGCGATCTGATCTTAATAGATCCACACCGGCCACATTTAGACCCATAATTTTAGCGGCTGCAACTGCTGTACGGCGCTCAGTTGGGGTGATTTTTACTAATGATGCGCTACCACCACGATGTAGGTTGGAGCGGAACTCACCCTCTGCACCTTGACGTTTCATAGACGCAATCACTTTATCGCCAATGACGAAACAGCGAATGTCAGCACCGCCGGCTTCTTTTATGTACTCTTGCACCATGATGTTTGCTTTAAGACCCATAAAGGCTTCAATAACACTTTCCGCCGCTTTACGAGTTTCAGCTAAAACAACACCAATACCTTGAGTACCTTCAAGTAGCTTTATCACTACTGGAGCACCACCAACCATGTCTAAAAGGTCTTTTACATCGTCAGGTTTGCTTGCAAAGCCAGTAATAGGCATACCAATGCCTCTACGTGATAGTAGCTGCATCGAACGCAATTTGTCACGCGAGCGAGTGATTGCGACCGATTCGTTAACTGGATATACGCCCATCATCTCAAACTGACGTAATACCGCAGTGCCATAAAATGTAACTGAAGCACCAATTCGAGGAATAATAGCATCAAAGCCAGATAGCTCTTCACCCTTAAAGTGAATCTCTGGTTTGTCTGAGTTGATATTCATATAACAACGCAGCGCATCAATCACTTTTACTTCGTGACCACGGATTTTTGCCGCTTCAATTAGACGCTTCGTTGAGTAAAGAGTCGAGTTGCGAGACAGAATACCAATTTTCATTATTTGTTTTCCTCGAAAGGGACTAAAAACGATTCTACAGGGTCGACGATGATACGATTATGCATTGCTGTTCGACCTAATAACATGCGAAAAGCCATATTTTCGCGATTAGTTAAAGTAATTTCTATTGGCCAACTTTTTCCGCCAAGTTTTATTTCTGACTCGATAACATAGCGAGACTCTTCATGTCCGCCCGAATCACGAACTATACGTTCATCAATAACTTTCGCTTCACATACAGTTTCGAAGTCCGTGTTATGTTGCATTGGGTGGATCCAGAATCTAACCCAAAGAGCTTCGTCCTTTTTAAAGCTCTCTACTTTGAATGCGTGTAAGCATGAGGTCCTGGCTCCGGTATCAATTTTTGCATTAATTTCTTCAATACCTAAACCCGGCAGGCTGAGGGTTTCTCGCCAACCTACTAATAGTTTTTCTTTCATCGCAGTAACAATATATTTAGAGAGAATTTAAGACACTCTAATGAAGTGAGCATCCCCGACATAACGCGGTTGACTACCGATTATATGGCTTGAAGAGGGTATGAGAATTTACCCTAAGGCGCTTCAAGGACGGCGACTGTAGCAACCATGCCATGGTGTGACTAACGAATTAAAATTGCCGTCACAACAAATTATACTTATTAAACGGTAGTATATAAAACAAAAAAAGCCAGCTAATGTGAGCTGGCTTTTTGAATTACTTTTACTAATGGATTAGTGAATACTATTTATTCGGAATTGCTTCTAACAATGCCACCATTTGGTCCCAGAATAGAGCGACTGTATCGATCTTAACCTTCTCATCTGGAGAGTGTGGGAACTTAATGGTTGGGCCAAAAGAAACCATATCCATATTAGGGTAAGGTTCTTTGAATAAACCACACTCAAGACCTGCGTGAATGACCATGATGTTTGGCTTGTGTCCGTAGATACCTTCATACATATCGCGGAAGATAGCCATGATCTCTGAATCAGCATCTGGTTTCCAACCTGGATATGCACCAGAAAACTCGATATTTGCACCGGCGAGGTCTGCAACAGAAGTCAACATACCTTCAACTTGTTGGCGACCAGAATCGATCAGCGATCGTACTAGGCATAGTACGTTGATGTGATCTTGTTCTGTCGTTACAACGCCAACGTTTAGCGACGTTTCAACAACGCCTTCTATCTCATCACTCATACGAATGACGCCATTCGGGCAAGCGTTCAATGCCGCAATAAAACGTTGCTGGTCAGCAATGGAAAGCACTTCTGACTGAGTTTCGATTGCTTGATTAAATGAGACAATGTCAGTTTCAACTTTACCCAGTTCGGTTTTTATCAAGTTGGTATAGAAGTCAAAAAGTTCAGCCAGTTTAGCTTCGTTTTCAGTTGGAATTGCGACGGTAACAAATGCTTCACGAGGGATCGCATTACGTAAGCTACCACCACGGAACTCAATGAGGCGAAGATCTAACTCTTGAGCATGACCCGCTAAGAATCGAGCAAGTAATTTGTTGGCGTTCCCGCGACCTGTGTGGATATCACAACCAGAGTGACCGCCTTTAAGTCCTTTCAGGATCAGTTGGCGAGTAACAAGACCAGCAGGAATCGCTTCACGAGTAATATTGAACGTCATTTCACCATCGATGCCGCCCGCACAACCCATGTAGACTTCACCTTCTTGTTCAGAGTCTGTGTTTAGAAGAATATCGCCTTCCAACCAACCCGCTTCCAAACCAAATGCGCCAGTCATTCCTGCTTCTTCATCAATAGTAAGCAGAACTTCGATTGGACCATGTTTGATCTCTGTTGAAGCAAGCACTGCTAAACAAGAAGCCATACCAATGCCGTTGTCAGCACCTAGCGTCGTGCCTTTTGCGGTAACCCATTCCCCATCTATATAAGGTTGGATAGCATCTTTTGCGAAATCATGATCTGTGTCTTCGTTCTTCTGCGGCACCATATCGATGTGTGCTTGGAGAACTACACCTTTCTTGTTTTCCATACCTGGTGTCGCGGGCTTTTTAATGAACACGTTACCTGTTGGATCACGACGAACATCTAGGCCTTGCTCTGTTGCCCAGTTAACAATGTACTGGGCAAGGGCTTCTTCATGCTTTGAAGGGTGAGGAATAGAACAGATCTTATCGAAAAACTGCCAAAGTGGAGCAGGTGATAAGTTGCTGATTTCAGAATGGAATTCAGACACGGATGACTCCTTTTTAAGAATAATGCCAGATCATATGATTTGTAATCTTAATAATGTAGAGAATTAATCTGCATCTGGCCTATTAAGTAGAGGCACAGAATATCACTCCCAGAGTCGCGGGTGTAGTGAAACCGCAGCTGAATTATCTTGTGGCTATCACAGAATACGGAATTGTCTCGACTACGCTATGTAGCTAGATTCGTATAAAATGTAGGAAAATAAAACAACAAGCTGATAATTCTGTAATTTAATTACGGAATTATAATGATCTTTATCAAGTTTTAAATTTTTTGTGACTTTAATCACTTTAATGCTTGTAATTAAATTTCTTTGAGGTATATTTGTAACCAACTTCCCAAGCGAAGAAAGAAATGCTCAAAGGATGAGTCCGATTTGTCGCCTCCAAGGAACCGAGAAATCAATATTTGTAATCTGTTTTAATTGATTTAGAAGGTGATAGTTATGAAAGGTTTACCAAGTGCAGCGTTCTGGCTAAACAGCTCTGTTTACACAGGCAGCTTTACTTACCCAACAAGCTTCGGTTACTAACCCTAAGCTTGTCACTCTCGAACAGTTTGTTCACCCCTATTATTGGAATTCTTTACGGCTCCTATATAGCTGACATGATTCAACCGCCACTCAATCTGAGTGGCGTTTTTTTTTATCTATCCTTTTCCTCTACTCGATATATTTCTTGATTTAGGTGTATCGACCTATCTACCTAGTTATTACGCATTTAGGCACATATTTGTTTGCTTCTTCGCGCGAGTTTCCTAAGAAGAGTTTTCCGTTAGAGTAAAAAAGTGTCTTTTGAAAACTCTCTACTCAATGATGTTTATTGACTGAAATAAAACAAGAAAACACGCTTGCCTCTCATTGTTGTTTGTTTGAAATGTCGTTTTACAGTTAGAAATATTGATTAGAGTCATAATTCTATCTGGAATTTACTATTTGATGACTTTATAATTCGAGCCAATCGATTACGCAACCGTTTACTTTTTACCCTTTTAGGATTCGATCATGTTCGAAAAACTGTTCAAGCTCAGTGAAAACGGCACCAACGTTAAAACTGAGATCATCGCTGGTATTACTACTTTCCTGACGATGGCTTACATCATTTTTGTCAACCCAGCAATGCTTGCAGATGCAGGTATGGACAAAGGTGCTGTGTTCGTAGCAACCTGTCTTGCAGCTGCGATCGGCTGTTTCATCATGGGCTTTGTCGCTAACTACCCAATCGCACTGGCTCCGGGCATGGGTTTGAATGCCTTCTTTACCTACGGCGTAGTGTTAGGCATGGGCCATTCGTGGCAAGTTGCTTTAGGCGCGGTATTTGTATCGGGTCTGATTTTCATGGCGTTGAGCGTATTTAAGATCCGTGAATGGATTATCAACTCAATCCCAATGTCACTGCGTACTGGTATCTCTGCGGGTATCGGTCTCTTCTTGGCTTTCATCGGTCTACAAAATTCAGGTATCGTTGTTGATAACCCTGCAACACTTGTGGGTCTAGGACATATTACAGGTTTACAACCAGCGCTTGCTGCTCTGGGCTTTTTCCTGACCATTGGTTTGGTGTACCGCGGTGTGCGCGGCGCGGTTATGATCGCGATTCTTATTATCACTGCATTGGGTCTAATCGTGGGTGATGTTCAGTGGGGCGGCTTCATGTCTATGCCACCAAGTGTTGCACCAACATTTATGCAGATGAATATCGTTGATGTTTTTGAAGTAGGCATGATTTCAGTTGTATTCGCGTTCCTTTTCGTTGACCTATTCGATACGGCGGGAACACTCGTTGGTGTTGCAAGCAAAGCAAACCTTATTAAAGAAGATGGCAAGCTTCCACGTTTGAGCAAAGCGCTTTTGGCTGACTCAACGGCTACGTCTGTTGGTGCAATGATCGGTACTTCAAGCACGACTTCGTACGTTGAATCAACAGCAGGTGTGGCGGCCGGTGGCCGTACTGGTCTTACTGCTGTGGTTGTTGGTGTGTTGTTCCTACTGGCGTTATTCTTCTCACCATTGGCTGGTATGATCCCTGCCTACGCAACGGCTGGAGCTCTATTCTACGTTGCGATTCTAATGATGTCAGGTTTAGTAAGCGTTGACTGGCGTGACCTCACAGAAGCGGCTCCGGTTGTTGTGACCTGTCTTCTTATGCCACTGACTTACTCCATTGCTGAAGGTATTGCTCTTGGCTTTATCTCTTACGCAGCGATCAAACTGCTAAGTGGCAAAGGTCGTGATGTTTCTATGAGTGTTTGGGTTCTTGCTGCGGTATTCATTATTAAATACCTAGTAGCTTAAGCGCTAACTCATTGATTTAGTTCGCTAGTTAACCTCAAATACGCTATTTTTCGCCATAACAGTTGCTCTGTTATGGCGATTATTTTTGTAGTAGAGACAAATTCCCCTTTGGTATTGTATGTCGCATCCGTTAAAATAATCGTTTGCGTAGCTTTTCCCCAGATATGTCTGGTGCAATCGTCCTGAGATTCTTGACGCGTTGCTGGGATGCAGATTTTAAAAATTATTAGGTTATTACAATGAGTAAAAAATTCATCATCACTTGGGACCAAATGCACACGTTCTGTCGCGAACTTGCTGAAAAACAGATGCCAGCAGAGCAGTGGAAAGGAATTTGGGCTGTGAGCCGTGGTGGTCTTGTTCCTGGTGCAATCCTAGCTCGTGAGCTGGGTATTCGTCATGTTGATACTATCTGTATTTCTAGCTACGACCATGATCACCAGCGTGATATGACGGTTGTTAAAGCACCTCAAGGCGATGGTGAAGGCTTCCTTATTGTTGAAGATCTTGTCGATAGCGGTGACACGGCGCGTAAACTGCGTGAAATGTACCCAAAAGCCAAACTGATCGCAGTATGTGCTAAACCAGCGGGTGTTGAACTGCTGGATGACTACGTTGTCGATATTGCTCAAGACACATGGATTGAGCAACCTTGGGATATGTCAATTCAGTACGTAGAGCCAATCAACCGTAAGCAAAAGTAGTCGCTAGATTGATATCTCGGCAAATAATTGATGGATGACCCTTTATTGGGTCATTTTTTTTATTACTATTTAGAAAATGATTTTAATTAGGTTGTACTAATGTCCGAGGAAGTCAGTAAGAACCTCTCAGAAACCTTATTCGCTAACCATAAGCAAGCGAAAGAGACTTCTGCGTTGACCCAATACATGCCAACAAGCGAGAAGTTTCTTGAAGAGAAACAGTTGGAAGATGGTTACAAGTGGTACCGAAACTTGCGCAGAATGCAGTGGGCGTGGCAGGGATTAGATCCTATCGAAATAGAATCTGTCCTCGCTAAAATTGCGGCTTCAAAACATTCTCGTACTCATGATGAGTGGCTCGACACTGTGATGGGATATCACAGTGGTAACTGGACATACGAGTGGACGAAATTGGGGATGCTACACCAGAAGCGTTCGGCCGAGCTAAAGGGTGAAATGGCGGCGGATGAGCTATTTAATGCATCGCTCTGTTTTAGTATCGCTGGTTACCCACATTTGAAAAATGACCGCCTTGCGACTCAAGCGCAGGTACTGGCAAGTAGCGCTTATACTGAAGCCACTAAAAAGACCGGATTTATCGTTAAGCGGATTGAAGTGCCATATCAGAAGAAGAGTATCGTTGCTCATCTCCATCTGACCAGTACGGAAAAGCCTCAGCCTGTAGTGATGGTCAGTGCTGGCTTAGATAGCCTACAAACAGATTTGTGGAGTTTGTTCCGCGATCATTTGGCGAAGAAAAACATCGCAATGCTCACTGTCGATATGCCTTCGATTGGACACAATATCCATTGGAACCTGACTGAGGACACGTCGTGTTTGCATCAGGCAGTGCTGAATGAGTTGTACAGTATCCCGTGGGTCGATCATCATAGAGTTGGTCTGATTGGTTTTCGATTTGGCGGCAATGCGATGGTGCGTTTGTCATTTATGGAGCAAGATAAAATCAAAGCGTGCGTATCATTAGGAGCACCTATTCACGATGTCTTGTCTTCGCCAGCCAAGTTAAAGCAGATGCCCAAAATGTATTTAGATGTCTTGGCATCGCGTCTGGGCAAAAGTGTGGTGGATATTAATAGTCTCGCAGGTCAGTTGATGGCATGGTCTCTTAAGGTTCAGGGGATTTTGTCTAGCCGTAAAACTCGTGTACCGATTCTCGCCATGAGTTTAGAGAATGATCCAGTCTCACCCTATAGTGACAATCAGTTAGTGGCACTTTTTAGTGATTACGGTAAAGCTAAGAAAATTAGTGCTAAAACAATTACACAAGGCTATGAGCAATCCCTCGATTTAGCGATAAAGTGGTTGGAAGACGAGCTAATTAGATGACATTTCAGCTAATTTAGACAACACTTAATCATATCGACTACCCAGACTTTTAAGTCCTTTCTAGTAGGCGATTATAATAAGTCAATGAATATGGAGATTCATTATGTCTGAACCGACGAAAAGTCCAACGCACTACCGCTTGTTATCAACCCTAAGAGCTATTGGTCCTTATCTACGAGAATCACAGAGCACGGATGGCATGTATATCTTTGATTGCTTGTCTGTGTGTGTAAACGACAAAAAATCTCCTGAACAAAGGGAGTTTTGGGGCTGGTGGTTAGAGCTCGAGAAAAACGGCGATCTATTTGAAGCTCGCTATCGAACTGGATTGTATGATGTGGCAGGTGAGTGGCAGGAGAAAGCATTACCGAAAAAAACGGTCGAAGATGTGACGCGCACTCAGGAGGCCTTCCATCAGAAACTGATAGAAACACTGAGTAAGGATTTCGAAATACCAGTGGCAATGCATAAAGAGTCGGTAGAATTCGTCTAATTTTCGTTGCTTATTATTGCTGTTCACCAAAAAGGCGCTTTTTAGCGCCTTTTCTGCTTGTGAATTTGCCATTTGATTGCTAAAACATCAGGTCTAATCGATCTTGTTAGCCTATCTTCTTGCGCTAGGGTCGTGACGGTTTTTTATTTATTTCATAGTAGAAAGGCAATGAATCAAGAAAGCGGAAAAGCATCACAGTCTCAGACCGTGGTGGTTAAATTAGGTACAAGTGTTTTAACTGGTGGCACTCTGGCTTTGGACCGAGCTCATATGGTTGAGTTGGTTCGTCAATGTGCAGAACTGAAAAAGCAAGGCCACTCTGTCGTGATGGTCTCGTCTGGCGCGATTGCAGCAGGACGCGAACACCTAGGATACCCCGCACTGCCCAACTCAATGGCAAGTAAGCAGCTACTAGCGGCTGTTGGACAAAGTCAGTTAATTCAGACTTGGGAGTCATTGTTCGCTATTTATGGACTAAAAATCGGACAAATGCTGTTAACACGTGCCGATCTTGAAGACCGTGAGCGCTTCTTAAATGCGCGTGACACCATCAATGCGTTAGTTGAAAACGATATTATTCCTGTTGTTAACGAAAACGATGCGGTGGCAACCAGTGAAATCAAAGTGGGTGACAATGACAATTTGTCTGCCTTAGTTGGCATTCTTTGTGGTGCTGACAAACTGTTACTTCTTACCGATCAAAAAGGTCTGTTTACTGCGGATCCTCGCAAAGACCCTAATGCTGAGTTGATTAAGGAAGTAAAAACCATTGATGACACGCTGCGTAAAATTGCAGGTGGCAGTGGTACGACACTCGGTACCGGTGGTATGGCAACAAAACTGCAAGCAGCGGATATTGCACGCCGAGCTGGTATAGAAGTCATTATTGCGGCTGGTAGTGCACCGAACGTAGTATTCGACTCATTGGGCGAACATCCACAAGGAACTCGATTCCTACCTTGTGAAGAGGCACTAGAGAACCGTAAGCGCTGGATATTGGCGGGGCCTGCTGCGTCTGGTGATATTGTTATTGATGATGGTGCTGTGAATGCTGTAGTCGGAAAGGGCAGCAGTCTATTGGCTAAAGGCTTAACCAAAGTAAGTGGTGAGTTTGCTCGCGGAGACGTCGTGCGAGTAACTGATGTCAAAGGCAAGCTGATTGCACGTGGTATCGCGAGCTACTCCAGTCAAGATATGGCGAAGATCGTTGGCAAGCATAGTAAAGATATAATCGGAATACTTGGGTACGATTACGGCAACGAAGTGCTTCACCGTGATGATATGGTCGTCATCCAAGAATAAGGAAAAACAAAGTGGAACTGATTTCAATGGGGATCGCGGCAAAAGATGCGGCGTTCCAACTAGCGACTGCTTCGACAGCGCAAAAAAACAAAGCCCTAGCTATCATCGCTGATGAACTTGAAGCGAATGCAGACACTATTCTAGCTGCCAACGCTAAGGATATCGCCAAAGGCCGCGATGCAGGTTTGAGCGACGCATTACTTGATCGTCTTCTTCTTAACCAAGAGCGTCTATCGGGGATTGCCAATGACGTACGTAACGTTATCAGCCTTAATGATCCAGTGGGTAGCGAGCTAGATAGCAAAGTGTTGGAAAACGGAATGACGCTGTCTCGTCGCCGTGTTCCTCTTGGCGTCGTGGGTGTTATCTATGAAGCGCGTCCAAACGTGACCATCGATATTGCTGCATTGTGCTTAAAAACAGGTAACGCCAGTATCTTACGTGGCGGTAAAGAGACTTTTTTCTCTAACATGGAGTTGGTTAAGGTTATTCAATCTGCACTAGCGAAAGCTGAACTTCCGGCTGCATCAGTACAGTACATTGAAAAACCAGATCGTGAATTGGTTTCTCAGCTACTAAAACTGGACGATTACGTTGATATGATTATTCCTCGTGGTGGTGCTGGTCTACACAAAATGTGTAAAGAGAACAGCACGATTCCAGTGATCATCGGTGGTTTTGGTATCAGCCATATTTTTGTGGATGAGAGCGCTGATTTGGTGAAGTCTCTGGATGTGGTAGAAAACGCTAAAGTTCAACGCCCTTCCGCCTGTAATGCACTTGATACTCTGTTAGTACATGAGAAAGTGGCGGCCGAATTCTTGCCAATGCTGATCGAGCGAATCAACGACCAAGTTACCTTTGTTGTCGAAGCAAGTGCGAAGCCTTTTATGAGTGCAGCCAAACAGCAGCGCGATGCGGTAGAGGGTGACTTTGATACTGAATGGCTGAGCTACACTCTGGGTGTTAAGGTAGTGGCGGATGTTAAAGAAGCGATTAACCACATGCGTGTGCACAATGCTAGCCACTCAGATGCCATCATGACCAACAGTCTTGTTAACTCGGAGTTGTTTATAAACTCTGCTGGTTCGGCTGCGGTTTATGTGAATGCCTCTACGCGTTTCACTGACGGTGCTCAGTTTGGTCTGGGTGCGGAAGTTGCGGTATCAACCCAAAAACTTCACGCTCGTGGTCCAATGGGTCTAGAAGAGCTAACCAGTTATAAATGGGTTGGTAAGGCGAACTACTTGCCGCGCAGTTAACAAATATCGGTTAACATTGGTTGAAAAAGGGGCTAACGGGCCCCTTTTGCTTTTATTAAGAATACTTAATCCGCTAAACTGTCTGTCACTTATATGGAGGTGATATGCATTGTCCTTTTTGCTCTGAGAATGATACTAAAGTGATCGATTCTCGCTTGGTTGCTGATGGCCATCAGGTTCGTCGCCGTAGGCAGTGTCTTGCGTGTAATGAACGTTTCACAACTTTCGAAACCGCTGAACTGGTGATGCCTCGTGTGATTAAATCTAACGGGAATCGTGAACCATTTAATGAAGACAAAATGGTGGGTGGCCTTCAGCGGGCATTAGAAAAACGCCCAGTAAGTGCCGACGCAGTCGATGTTGCGATTAGTATGATTAAGTCACAACTTCGCGCAACAGGTGAACGCGAAGTACCTAGTGAAATGATAGGTAACTTGGTGATGGATCAACTCAAAGAGCTAGATAAGGTTGCGTACATTCGCTTTGCTTCTGTTTACCGTAGCTTCGAAGACATTCGAGAATTTGGTGAAGAGATTGCAAGGTTAGAAGATTAAGGCCGTTTCTCTATGACTACCTTTACTCGGCAAGATTTTATCATGATGTCCCGCGCTATTGAGTTAGCAAAAGGGGGCATCTATACCACGGCTCCAAATCCCAATGTAGGCTGTGTTATCACCCTTGATGGTGAAGTCGTGGGTGAAGGCTTTCACTTGCGCGCTGGTGAACCCCACGCTGAAGTACACGCCCTTCGAATGGCAGGTGAAAAGTCAGTGGGTGCCACTGCATACGTGACGTTAGAGCCTTGCTCTCATTACGGCAGAACTCCACCATGTGCAGAGGGGCTGATCAAGGCCAAAGTGGCTAAAGTCATTTGCGCGATGCAAGACCCCAACCCCCAAGTCGCAGGGCGCGGGATTAAAATGCTGCGCGATGCGGGCATAGAAGTTGAAGTCGGCCTGCTGGAACAAGATGCGATCAATCTAAATCCGGCATTTATCAAACGAATGAAAAGCGGAATGCCGTTTGTTCAATTAAAAATGGCTGCTAGCTTAGATGGTCAGACAGCCTTGTCTAATGGCCAAAGTCAGTGGATCACATCTGCGCAAGCGCGTCAGGACGTACAAAACTACCGCGCACAAAGCGGCGCGATACTCTCAACCAGCAAAACCGTTATTGAAGACAATGCTTCATTGAATGTGCGTTGGGAAGAGTTACCTATTTCAGTACAGACGAAGTACCCACATCAGCAATTGCGCCAGCCAGTTAGAGTTATTCTCGATAGACAAAGCCAACTGACACCAGAGTTAAAGTTATTTCATACTGAAGGGGAGCGTTTAATTGTTTCACCACAAGGTGATGTGCAGCCAACGCTAAACTCAAATCAGCAAGTGGATTTAGCCGCGACATTTTCTCAATTGGCGACTGCTCATAACATTAACCATCTCTGGGTCGAAGCTGGAGCGACATTAGCGTCTAGTCTTATTCAGCAAAATCTAGTTGATGAGCTGGTGCTCTATCTGGCTCCTAAGATTATGGGAAGTGATGGTCGAGGATTGCTCGGCGCACTTGGGCTGGCGTCAATGGCCGATGTCATTGATCTTAATTTTAAAGATATCAGACTCGTTGGTCGCGATGTACGCATCGTTGCCACAATTGAAAAGAAAGAATCCTAATCATGTTTACAGGTATTGTAGAAGCAGTCGGTACCTTGACTGCAATCACGCCAAAGGGCGAAGACATTAGTGTGACGGTTGATGTTGGCAAGCTTGATATGAGTGATGTCAAGCTTGGCGATAGTATTGCCACCAATGGTGTCTGCTTAACGGTCGTCGCCTTTACTTCCACCAGTTATACCGCAGACTTGTCACTAGAAACCCTTGATAAAACAGGATTTACTGATTACCAAGCGGGTGACAAAGTTAACTTAGAAAAGGCAATGTTACCAACGACCCGGTTTGGCGGGCACATTGTCTCTGGGCATGTTGATGGAGTCGGCCAAATCGTTGAAAGAAATATGATAGGGCGTGCTATTGAATTCTGGGTATCAATGCCAGAGGAGCTGTCGAAATACGTTGCGGAAAAAGGTTCGATTACGGTTGATGGTATCAGCTTGACAGTGAACGCTCTACGCAAGAACGCGTTCAAACTCACCATAGTTCCGCATACGGGTGAAGAGACGACAATTGCCGATTTCCATGTGGGTCGAAAAGTGAACCTCGAAGTTGATGTACTTGCTCGCTATATGGAACGTTTACTGACCAGTCGAGAAGAGCAACAAACACAATCCAGCATCACCATGGAATTTTTACAGCAAAATGGATTTGCCTAGGTTAGGCAATGGTCTGACCGATTTAATTAGCCGCTAGAAGCCAAGATAGGAATATAAAGATGCCAATTAGTACGCCACAAGAAATTATTGATGATATTCGTTTAGGTAAAATGGTTATCCTGATGGATGACGAAGATCGTGAGAATGAAGGCGATTTAATCATGGCTGCTGAGCATGTGACTCCAGAAGCGATTAACTTCATGGCGACTCACGGTCGTGGCTTGATCTGCTTAACCATGACTAAAGCGCGTTGTGAGCGTCTTGGTTTGCCTCCTATGGTTCAAGACAACAATGCTCAGTACACCACCAACTTTACGGTTTCAATCGAAGCTGCGGAAGGCGTAACGACGGGTATTTCTGCCGCAGACCGCGCGCGTACAGTTCAGGCGGCAGTTGCGAAAGATGCCAAAGCCGCAGATCTTGTTCAGCCAGGCCACATCTTTCCTTTAGCGGCGCAAGAAGGCGGAGTTTTAACACGTGCCGGGCATACAGAAGCAGGTTGTGATTTAGCTCGTCTTGCTGGGCTAGAGCCAGCGGGTGTGATTGTCGAGATTCTCAATGACGATGGCACTATGGCACGCCGTCCTGACTTGGAAGTTTTTGCTGAAAAGCATGGCCTTAAACTGGGTACGATTGCGGATCTGATTGAATACCGCAATAACACGGAAACGACCATTGAGCGTGTCGCTGAATGTCAATTGCCTACCGAGTTTGGTGAATTTAACTTAGTGACTTACCGTGACACCATAGACAACCAAATCCACTATGCACTTTGCAAAGGTGAGTTAACCGCAGATGCACCGTTAGTCCGTGTTCATTTGCAAGATACTTTTACTGACTTACTGCATAGCGATAGAAATGCTGAGCGCAGTTGGACGCTTGATGCGGCCATGAAACGTATCGGTGAACAGGGCGGTGTTTTGGTTATTCTTGGTAACGAGGAGTCAACGGAACTGTTGATCCACCGCGTTAAAATGTTCGAAGCACAGGACAAAGGTCAAGCACCAACATTAGCGAAAAAACAAGGTACCTCTCGCCGCGTGGGGGTGGGATCGCAGATTCTTGCGGATCTTGGCGTGCATGATATGCGTCTATTGTCATCAACCAACAAAAAGTACCATGCGCTTGGCGGTTTTGGCCTGAACGTCGTTGAATATGTATGTGAGTAATCTTGGTCACTAACCTTGTTCTACCTACTCAATCAGGCCTTGTCGTTAGTGCAAGGCCTAAAACTTGTACTAGCCAAATGCTTTAGCTGCTGGGTACGAGTTCTGTTAAATTTCTATTAGATATTGCTCACAGATTTGTGCTAGAATCCGGCGATTCTCACTTGATGAACATAGTTAAAGGAAGGCTTATGAAAGTGATCGAGGGTGGCTTCCCAGCGCCAAACGCAAAAATTGCTATCGTTATTTCTCGTTTCAACAGTTTTATTAACGAAAGTCTATTGTCTGGTGCAATCGATACTTTAAAGCGTCACGGTCAAGTAAGCGAAGATAATATCACTATCGTTCGCTGTCCTGGTGCAGTAGAGCTTCCACTTGTTGCTCAGCGCGTAGCTAAAACCGGTAAGTACGATGCGATCGTATCACTAGGTACAGTAATTCGCGGTGGTACACCACACTTTGACTATGTTTGTAGTGAATGTAACAAGGGTCTTGCGCAGGTGTCTCTGGAATACAGTCTTCCAGTCGCATTTGGTGTACTGACTGTTGATACAATTGACCAAGCAATTGAGCGCGCAGGAACCAAGGCTGGTAATAAAGGTGCAGAGGCTGCACTAAGCGCACTTGAGATGATTAACGTTCTTTCAGAAATCGATTCCTAATGGGGGCCAGTGTGAAACCAGCCGCACGTCGTAATGCACGTCGATTCGCTCTACAAGCGATCTACTCTTGGCAAATTACTAAAGAAAATGTTGCTACGATTGAGGAGCAGTTTTTGTCAGGTGGCAAGTATGATGAAGAAGAACATCATGCATCAGAACCTGCACTATCTACTCCGGATACAGATGTCGCATACTTCCGTGACCTACTAACAGGTGTTGTGCTAAGTCACACAGAGCTAGATAGTAAGATTCGTCCATACACTGCTCGTCCAATGCAAGATTTGGATATGATGGAGCTAGCGCTTCTTCGTTTAGCAATGTATGAAATGACACGTCGTGAAGACGTGCCTTACAAAGTGGTCATTAACGAAGCGATTGAACTTGCAAAAGTGTTCGCGGCGGAAGATAGCCACAAATTCGTCAATGGTGTGCTAGATAAAGCGGCACCTCATGTGCGTAAGAAATAATCGGTTTTGATTATCTAAAGGTCAGCAAATGCTGACCTTTTTTATGTCCAAACATTCAATAATTTAACGGTCATAGTATGTCTGGTGAATTTAATCTGATTGAAAAATATTTTGTTAATCGTCAGAAGCAACGGAAAGACGTTGTGCTTGCCGCAGGTGACGATTGTGCATTGGTAAAAGTACCAGAGAACCTTTCTGTGGCGATCAGTACCGATACTTTAGTTGCAGGGACACACTTCCTGGCTGATGCAAACCCTAGCTGGGTTGCGCACAAGGCATTAGCGTCCAATATTAGTGATCTTGCCGCAATGGGGGCGACCCCGAGTTGGGTATCACTTGCGTTAACTATGCCGAGCCCAGATGAGTTATGGCTGGCGCCCTTCTGTGATGCATTCTTTGAGTTGGCGGATTACTACGGAATCCAGTTAATAGGTGGTGATACCACTAAAGGGCCTTTAAGTATCACTTTAACCGTGCAGGGTTTAGTGGATGCAGATAAAGCATTACGTCGAGATGGTGCTCAGGTTGGCGATTGGGTCTACGTTACCGGGGTGCTCGGTGACAGCAAAGCAGGCTTAGATGTAGTGCTTGATAACAGTTTGCGTCGTAAGCCTTTTGCCGAGCAACTGGAGCAGCGTCATTACCTAGCAACACCAAGAGTGCTGGTGGGGCAAGCACTACTCAATTTGGCTAGTTCCGCTATCGATATTTCTGACGGACTGATTTCTGATATCAAGCATATATTGAATCGCTCACACGTTGGGGTAAGCCTTGACGTAGCACAACTTCCTGTTTCTAATGAACTTACTCAGTTTGTAGGCAGTGCAGAGCTTGCTCTGCAATATGCGTTATCAAGTGGTGAAGAGTATGAACTGTGCTTTACCGTCCCTGAGCAGAACAAGGGATCGATTGAAAGTGCACTCGCACATTGTGGCGCTAAGGTAACATGTATCGGCCAGATTCGTCCTCAGGGAACCTTTGAACTGCACAGTAATGGGCAACCAATCGACTGGCACCTAAGCGGCTACGATCACTTTAAGTAAGATATAATCAGTTATGACAAATCCTCTTTCTCTTATCTCATTAAAAAATCCATGGCACCTACTTGCGACTGGTTTCGGTAGTGGTCTATCGCCCATCGTGCCGGGTACGATGGGTACGCTAGCGGCGATCCCCTTCTATTTGCTGCTGGTGCAATTACCTCTGCCTTTGTATCTTGTTGCACTCGTCGTTGCTTGCATCATCGGTGTAAAAATTTGCCAAGTCACCTCGGATGATATGGGGGTTCATGATCATGGCTCAATTGTATGGGATGAGTTTGCTGGCTTTTGGATTACCATGTTAGTGGTCCCAGTACTAAACCTGTCGGCATATGACTGGAAATGGCTGTTAACGGGCTTTGTTCTGTTCCGATTCTTCGACATGGTAAAACCATGGCCTATCGGCTGGTTGGATAAGCGAGTACATGGCGGGTTAGGTATTATGCTGGATGATATTGTCGCTGGTGTGATGGCGGGTGTGGCGCTTTATCTGGTTGGCAAATATGCGGGTTGGCTTGTTTAAAGATTCGAGACCGGGCTTCGCCCTACGAGAATCTAGAACGCTTCGCTCCGAGAGTCGAGAAATTAGAGCGCTGCGCTTCGAGAACGGACTTCGTCCTACGAGAATTTAGAACGGGCTGCGCCCTTCGAGAGGTGCAGGTATCTGATACAGAGTTTTTTGTTCTAAAATCCAGAAAAAAAGGTTGACGCTTTCACGTCAACCTTCCAAAAATTTCTCGCTTCTATTTCAGCTTCTCTAAATCCGCTTCGATCTCTGCAATCTTACTTGAGACCACTTTCTCTAAGTGGCGTAAGTCGGTAAGAATCTTCTGTTTTACGTCGACTTCATTGCTGCTAACCGGCTTGGTCAACTTATTCAGCTCATCAATAACTAGAGTCAAGTTGCGGTTTATTTCAGTCACTTCTTTGTATTGATGGCTTCCGCTATCAACCAAAACGTTTTTGACTTGTCGTGGGTATTTGAACTTGACGCTTTTCGCAAACAACTCACCTTTTTGTTTGTGAAAATAGATTTTTAACACATCCTTGTGCGCTTCTTGACGAAGGGAATAGCGCTCAATTTGTTTAGGATCGTGAATACCTAAACCAGTGAGGTGTGGATACATAGGCTACCTCTATTGTGTTGCAGTGACGATCCCTACTCAAAGCGAGTAGGGATTAAACAATTCACTATTAATGTAGCAGTCAATATTCGTGGTAGACAGCGCTTTTTTAACCAAGTTAATAACTTGTGGTCGAGATCGCTTACGGTGCCAGTTCAGCGATGTTTTTAATCAAGTTTTCGCGCAATTCTTGCTGTTCTTCCTCTGTTAATTTGCCACCATTTTGGCTAGTAATGATGAACAAGTCTTCGGCACGCTCGCCAATGGTTGTGATCTTCGCAGCGTGCAGATCAATCCCCAAATCGGCAAAGGTTGCCCCTACCGTTGCCAGCAATCCAGGAGTATCCAGAGCAACAAACTCGAGTAAGGTACGCTTTTTGCTCTTTGTCGGTAGGAAATCGACCGTCGTCTTGACCTGAAAATGTTGCAGGTTACGCGGAATCCGGCGTGTCTTGATTTTGGTTGGTCTACCATCTTCAAGTACGTGTGCCAGATGTTTAATCACTGCTTTATGGCGGCTTTCGTCAATCACTTCACCATGCTGATCTAGAACCATAAAGGTATCGAGTACGTAACCATCCTTGCTGGTCATGACTTGCGCGTCATGAACGTTGAAGTTACGTCGGTCAAGTTCTGCGACCACAGTGGCGAAAAGCGCATGCTGGTCTTTACTATAGACAAACACTTCTGTACCACCGCGAGTGGCTTTTTTAGACATCAGGATCAGTGGCTTGGTATGGTCTTCATGGCGAAGTAAGTGCATACAGTGCCAAGCGATCTGTTTGTGTGTATGGCGTAAAAAATAATCTGCCTTAAAGCGCTGCCACAATACTTCAATTTCTCGGGCACTAAACCCTTCTTTGCGCAGCAAAGCCGAGGCTAATTGTTGGTTGTGACGAATACGTTCCCTGACATCGACAGGGTTTTCCAAGCCGCGGCGCAGTGCTCGTTGCGTTGAGTAAAAAAGCTCCGCAAGCAAGGTACGCTTCCAGCTGTTCCATAATTCTGGGTTGGTGGCACAAATATCCGCGACCGTGAGACAAACCAGATACTCTAAATACTCTTCATCGCGAACTTGTTTCGCAAACTCAGTAATCACCTCCGGATCATAGATATCACGGCGCTGAGCGGTCACAGACATCAGTAGATGGTTTCTAACTAACCAAGAAACTAGCTTTGCTTCAGGCTTAGATAAACCGTGTTCGATACAAAAATCGTACGCTTCACCTTCACCAATAACCGAGTGATCTCCCCCACGACCTTTGCCTATGTCATGGAAAATGGCTGCGATGATCAATAACTCTTTTTTCTGAATTCTCGGATAGACTTCGCAGCAGATAGGGTGTTTATCGTGGTTTTTAGCGTAGCCGAAGGTGTTGATATGTTTTAGGAGTCGCACGCTGTGTTCATCAACGGTATAGACATGAAACAAATCAAACTGCATCTGGCCGACGATTTGGCTCCATTGAGGCAGATAGGCCGCTAGTACTCCAAGTTTGTGCATCAGACTGAAGGCTTTGTGCAGTGCATTTGGATGACGACAAAGCTCTAAGAACTTTTCACGAGCTTCTGGAATGGTGTGTAAAAATTTATTCAGGCGTCGACGAGCGGTTCTTAGTTGGCGCATGGTCGGTGGCGAGACACCTTCAATGGTTGAATCATTCGCGATATGCAGGAACATATCTAAGATAGTTTCAGGACGCGCCTGAAATAACGCAGGTTTACGCGCTTCAATAAGATGACCGCGACGCTGAAAATCCTCGCTGAGAACTTCTGGCTTATCTTCGATACCGTTGTCGAGGATCGCTTGATCGAAGAGTTTTAGCAGCATTTTATTGAGTTCTGCTACGCGGCGAAGCGTACGATAGAACTCTTTCATCATCATCTCAACGCCTCGATTTCCTTCCCCAGTATATCCAAGGCTTTCAGCCACCTGAGGCTGATGAGCAAAGGTGAGGCGGTTATCATAGCGTTTTAACTCAATGTGCAACGCGAAGCGAACGCGCCATAGAAAATCCTGACACTCGACCAGTTCTCGGTACTCGGCATCGGTTAGAAATCCATAGCGACTCATTTCGAGTAGCGATGTTGCACCAAAGTGACGACGTGCGACCCAACTCAGAGTGTGTATATCACGTAAACCACCTGGCGTAGACTTAATATCCGGCTCTAGATTGTAAGTCGTATCGTGGTAGCGAGCATGTCGGTCGCGCTGCTCTTGAACCTTGGCCTTGTAGAAAATCTCACTTGGCCAAAATGATTCTGAATGAATCACCATTTTTAGCTGGTGAAAGGTATCTTCGCAACCACACAGCAAACGAGCCTCTTGTAAGTTCGTCGCCACCGTGAGGTCTTCACGTCCTATGGCAGCACACTCTTCGACACTACGTACCGCGTGGCCGACTTCTAAACGTAAATCCCAAAGTAGGGTAATGAACTCACTCACTTTGCTGGCAAGTGCATCAGGCAATGCCTTACGCGATACAACCAGGATATCGATGTCTGACAGTGGGTGTAGTTCACCTCGACCATAACCGCCAACAGCGACAAGGCTAATATTAGGTAAGGCGGTAAAGCCAAAATGTTGCCACAAACGGTTGAGAAGTAGGTCGATATATTCAGCTCGACCTAATACCAAGTCGGTCACTGGGTGATGGGCAAGAAACTCTTGTTTCTGGTAATCAGCAAATTTTTCTAGCTGGTTTTTTAACTCAGCAATTGTGAGCTGTTGATCGTCAAAAGTGAGTGGTGATTGAAACGGCATACAGCGAATCCATGCAAAACAGTCCTGATGACCAATCTATCAGACTTATAAGGATAAAAAAATATCCCCGACTGGGCGGGGATATTTGAGGAACTTGCGGTGATTATGCGTTGTTCATTAGGCGAGGGATGGTGTCATCGCTACGCAGCGTTAACACTTCACAGCCGTTTTTCGTCACCAAGATGGTGTGTTCATACTGGGCTGACTTCTTACCATCACCAGTGTAAACCGTCCAATCATCTTCGGCATCAACAGTCACGCCAAACTTACCTTCGTTAATCATTGGTTCAATGGTAAAACACATGCCTTCTTTTAGTACTCGGCGGTCGTTATTTTTGTAGTGAACGATTTGAGGCTCTTCGTGGAACTCGTTACCAATACCGTGACCACAGAAATCTTTAACAATAGAGAACTTATTGCGTGGATTGTTCTTGTTGTTAGTCTTGATGTATTTCTCAATTGCCGTACCAATATCACCAACGGTTGCGCCTGGTTTTACTTGACGCATACCAATGTATAGCGCTTCTTGGGTGACCATACATAGACGTTTGTCAGCAGGAGATACTTCGCCGACAAAGAACATCTTCGATGTATCACCATGGTAACCCTCTGGGCGGACAGACAAATCAGCGTCAGCATCGTTAGGGATGATCACGGTAATATCAACGTTAATGATGTCGCCATTTTTGAGCACAGCAGGTTTCAGTTGCCCATTGCTGCCTACTTCGTCTGCTGAAGCTGGAATACCGTGACATACAATGTGGTTGATGGACGTACAGATTGATTTAGGGAATCCATGGTAATCAAGAGGTGCAGAATATGCGCCTTTTTCAATCCCGTAATCGTGACAGATTTGGTTTAGCTCATCTGTTGTCACACCTTCTTTGATGTGCGGTTCGATCATTTCTAGGATTTCAGCGGCCAACGCGCCCGCTAGTCGCATACGTTCGATTTCTTCAGCTGTTTTAATCTTGATTGACATCGGCTTTCTCTATTTGTTCTTGTGCACAAGTGAGTGCGAATCGGCGCATTCTATCAGGAACACAACATAATGAGAATTATTCTTCATCTTTCGATAGTACGTGTGGGAATGAAAATAGTGCACTCTCATCCCTAACAATCGTTTTTTTACTAGCCATGATAGGCAAAAATATGGTATAAAGCGCGCCGGAAATGTGGTCTGTTCTCTCTAGCTGAACGTTTATCAGGTGGCGAAACTGATTACTTCCGACTAACTTATATCTTTAAATCACACACATTCCGTCACATATTCCGGGGTGCTGGGCAGAAGCCTAGTCGGAGTTATGGGGGATGTGGAGGCCTAACCCCATAGAGGATTTTAAAATGGCAACTGTATCAATGCGCGATATGCTGAAAGCTGGTGTTCACTTCGGTCACCAAACTCGTTACTGGAACCCAAAAATGAAGCCATTCATCTTTGGTGCTCGTAACCGCGTTCACATCATCAACCTAGAAAAAACTGTACCAATGTTCAACGAAGCTCTAGCTGAACTAGCTAAAGTTGGCGAGAAGAAAGGTAAAGTTCTATTCGTAGGTACTAAGCGCGCTGCATCTGAAGCTGTTAAAGAAGCTGCAATCGCAAGCAACCAGTACTACGTAAACAACCGCTGGTTAGGCGGTATGCTTACAAACTACAAAACTGTTCGTCAATCAATCAAGCGTCTAAAAGAACTTGAAGCTCAAGCTCAAGACGGTACTTTTGACAAACTAACTAAGAAAGAAGCTCTAATGCGTACTCGTGAAATGGAGAAGCTAGAGAAATCTCTTGGTGGTATCAAAGACATGGGCGGCCTACCAGACGCTCTATTCGTAATCGATGCTGATCACGAACACATTGCGATTAAAGAAGCTAACAACCTAGGTATCCCAGTTTACGCTGTAGTAGATACTAACTCTAACCCAGACGGCGTTGACTACATCATCCCAGGTAACGACGATGCGATCCGTGCAGTTCAGCTTTACCTAAACGCTGCTGCTGCTTCAGTAACTGAAGGTCGTAACAAAGACGTAGCTGCTGTTGCTGAGAAAGACGGTTTCGTAGAAGCTGAATAATAGCGGCTCCGAGTCACACTTAGTCTATGTGCAACCAAGTTGTAGCATAAACTGAGTTATAGTTATCAGCAGGGGCCGAAAATGTAGGCCCCTGTTTTTTACCAAATCCAGAATCAACTGAGGAATAGAGAATGGCTGTTACTGCTGCTCTAGTTAAAGAACTGCGCGAACGTACTGGCGCAGGTATGATGGAATGTAAGAAAGCGCTTGTTGAAGCAAACGCTGACATCGAACTAGCAATCGAAAACATGCGTAAATCAGGTGCTGCTAAAGCTGCTAAGAAAGCAGGTAACGTAGCGGCTGAAGGCGCAATCATCATCAAAGAAGAAAACGGTGTTGCTGTTCTTCTTGAAGTTAACTGCCAAACTGACTTCGTTGCTAAAGATGGTAACTTCACAGCATTCGCTGAAAAAGTAGCTCTAGAAGCTCTAGCGGCTAAATCATCTGTTGAAGAACTAGTAGCTAAGTTCGAAGAAGAGCGTGTAGCTCTAGTTGCTAAAATCGGTGAAAACATCAACATCCGTCGCGTACAATACGTTGAAGGTGCTGCACTAGCTTCTTACCGTCACGGCGAGAAAATCGGTGTTGTTGTTGCTGGTGAAGGCGACGCGGAAACTCTTAAGCACGTTGCAATGCACGTTGCTGCTTCACGTCCAGAATACGTGAACCCAGAAGACGTACCAGCTGAAGTAGTAGCGAAAGAGCGTGAAGTTCAAGTAGAAATCGCTATGAACGAAGGCAAGCCAAAAGAAATCGCAGAGAAAATGGTTGAAGGCCGCATGAAGAAATTCACTGGCGAAGTTTCTCTAACTGGTCAAGCTTTCATCATGGAGCCTAAGAAAACTGTTGGCGAAATGCTGAAAGAAAAAGGTGCTTCAGTTTCTACGTTCGTTCGCCTAGAAGTTGGTGAAGGTATCGAGAAAGCAGAAGGCCTAAGCTTCGCTGAAGAAGTAGCACTAGCTCAAAAAGGTTAATCCTTAGCGAATTGTGCAAATATTAGACCGTGGCCTTGGCTGCGGTCTTTTTACGATAACGGTAGTAAACGGTTAGCCGTGATGAATAGGGGAAACAACACCTAGATGTCAGTGTCAAGTCCCTAGAGTGCCAAGGTCTTCTCTAGCGACTTAGAACGAATCACTAGGTTCTTTCCTCTATCCATGACTGTTAATCAATAACTCTCTTTTTGGAAGGTAAACTCCATGACAACGAACCCTAAACCAGCGTATCAACGTATTCTGTTAAAACTGAGTGGTGAAGCTCTTCAAGGCAATGAAGGTTTCGGCATCGATCCTGCGATCCTTGATCGTATGGCACAAGAAGTAAAAGAGCTGGTTGAACTTGGTGTTCAAGTGGGTGTGGTAATCGGTGGTGGTAACCTTTTCCGTGGCGCAGGTCTAGCTGAAGCGGGTATGAACCGAGTTGTGGGCGACCACATGGGTATGCTTGCAACAGTAATGAATGGTCTAGCAATGCGCGATGCACTGCACCGTGCTTACGTGAATGCTCGTGTAATGTCAGCAATTCCTTTGAAAGGTGTGTGTGACGACTATAACTGGGCTGATGCTATCCGCGAACTTCGCCAAGGCCGCGTGGTTATCTTCTCAGCAGGTACTGGTAACCCATTCTTCACGACGGATTCTGCTGCTTGTTTGCGCGGTATTGAAATTGAAGCGGACGTAGTTCTAAAAGCGACAAAAGTGGATGGCGTATTTAGTGCTGACCCTGTAGCAAACCCAGACGCAGAACTGTATGATAAGCTCTCATTCAATGCTGTTCTTGATAAAGAACTGAAAGTGATGGATTTGGCAGCGTTCACGTTAGCTCGTGACCACAAAATGCCAATTCGCGTATTCAACATGAATAAGCCAGGCGCACTACGTCGCGTGGTTATGGGTGAAGCAGAAGGCACGCTAATCAGCGACGCAGAGTAATTCCAATCGCCGCAGCAGATTTAATGCTGCGGTATTGCCTTTTGAAGACTCCCGATTAGGCTTTCTTCGAGAAAGATTTACACATTAAGGTGATATTGTGATTAACGAAATCAAACAAGACGCTCAAGAGCGCATGGAAAAAAGCGTTGAAGCGCTAAAGAACAACCTTTCTAAAGTTCGCACAGGTCGTGCGCACCCAAGCCTATTATCTGGTATCTCGGTCGAGTACTACGGCGCATCAACACCTCTTAACCAAGTAGCGAACGTTATTGCAGAAGATGCTCGTACGCTAGCAATCACGGTATTTGATAAAGAGCTGACTCAAAAAGTTGAGAAAGCAATCATGATGTCTGATTTGGGTTTAAACCCAATGTCTGCGGGTACTATCATTCGCGTTCCACTTCCACCGCTAACAGAAGAGCGTCGTAAAGACCTTGTTAAGATCGTTCGTGGTGAAGCTGAAGGTGGTCGTGTTGCGATCCGTAACATCCGTCGTGATGCAAACGGTGAGCTAAAAGCACTACTTAAAGACAAAGAAATCTCTGAAGATGAAGATCGTAAAGGTCAGGAAGAGATTCAAAAACTTACTGATGCAGCAGTTAAACTTGTTGACGAAGTGCTAGCGGCAAAAGAAAAAGAGTTGATGGAAGTCTAATTCTCCATAAACTTAACGCATAATTGGCGCTGTGCTCGCAGCACAGCGTTTTTTTATGCTACTCTTTGTCCCTGCCGATTATCTATCAACGTCTTATGCATAATTCACAACTCTCCCCTGATTTACTTCCAAAACATATCGCAATCATTATGGATGGCAATGGCCGTTGGGCAAAGGCACAAGGTAAACCTCGTGTGTTTGGCCATAAAAATGGTGTTGCAGCGGTACGAAAAGCCATTGCGACTTCGGCAAAGCTCGGAATCAAGGCTATTACTCTTTTTGCGTTTAGCAGTGAAAACTGGAGAAGGCCAGAAGAAGAAGTTGGCGTTTTGATGGAACTGTTCATTACAGTGCTTTCAACGGAAGTGAAAAAACTGCATAAGAACAACTTACGCCTACGAGTGATTGGTGAAACCTCTCGTTTCAATGACCGCTTGCAAAAGAAAATCGCTCAGGCTGAAGCAATGACTGCCTCAAATACAGGAATGGTCATTAACATTGCAGCGAATTATGGCGGTAAGTGGGATATTATGCAGGCAACAAAAGCAATTTCAGCTAAGGTTGCCGCCGGTGAACTAACGTGTGATGAGATTAGCGAAGAGCTGATCACTCAACACTTAACCATGGCAGATTTACCTGAAGTTGATTTAATGATTCGGACCAGCGGTGAATGTAGGATCAGTAATTTCATGCTTTGGCAGATGGCTTACGCAGAAATGTACTTTACACCGATATACTGGCCCGAGTTTGATGAAAACAGCTTGATCGAAGCAGTGACTTGGTTTGTCAATCGTGAGCGACGTTTTGGTTGCACTGGCGAACAGATCAAGGCATTGATGGAAAGCGAATAAAGGACCTAAGTTTGAAACAAAGAATTATAACTGCGCTTATCCTTGCTCCTTTAGTGATTTTGGGGATTTTTGAACTCTCGCTGCCACTGTTTACACTAGCCATTGCTGCTGTAATGTTGATTGGCTATTGGGAGTGGACTCAGTTTGTAGAACCGAAATCTCGTTGGATGGCACTTATTCCTGCAGTACTAGTTAGTGCGCTAAGTATGGCCTTTATTCCATTTGATGCCATTAGTCTCAACCAAGTTGTAGAGCCGCACTATATGGTATTAGCAGTGGGCTGTGTTTGGTGGATTGTCTCAAGCTTATTAGCGATTACCTATCCCAAGTCTTCGGCGTTGTGGCAAAACTCAACATTACTCCGACACGCATTTGGTATTCTGACACTATTACCTTTCTTCTGGAGCGTGTTACTGCTGCGCGCTGAAGGCATTGATAGTGATGCGTACCATGGTGCCAAGCTTGTGTTGTATGTATGTTTGATCGTATGGGCTGCCGATAGCGGTGCCTATTTTGCCGGCAAGAGCTTGGGTAAACGCAAGATGGCTCCCCATGTGAGTCCGAATAAAACCATTGAAGGTCTGATCGGCGGTATTATCACTGCTGTGGTTATTGGCTGGTTAGCAGCTGATTGGTTCGATATAGAATTTTCCAGTCCACTGGTCATGATTGCAATTACTTTAGTGACGGTAGTGATTTCTGTATTAGGTGACCTAGTCGAAAGCATGTTTAAGCGCGTATCAGGTATAAAGGATAGTAGTAATATTATCCCAGGCCATGGCGGTGTGCTGGATCGCATCGATAGCTTGACAGCGGCATTCCCTGTTTTTGCATTTCTTTACTTCATTTTTTAGGCGAGCTTCGGCTTGCCTAAGTCATCAATCGGTTTATTGCTATGCGTAAGCTAACAATTTTAGGTGCTACTGGTTCGATCGGTGCAAGCACGTTTAAAGTCATCGAACAGAACCCACAACAATTTTCTGTTGTCGCGCTTGCCGCGGGTAACAACGTCGCGAAAATGCGCGAATTGTGCCAGAGATGGCAGCCTAAGTATGCCGTCATGGCAAACGACGGTGCAGCCATGACGCTAAAACAGCAATTGGCAGAACTGAACATTGCCACTGAAGTACTTTCAGGCGTTAATGCAATGTGTCATGTCTCTTCCTTTGATGAAGTTGATACCGTTATGGCTGCGATCGTTGGTGCAGCTGGTCTATTGCCAACGATGGCGGCGGTGAAAGCGGGTAAACGCGTGCTGCTTGCCAACAAAGAAGCCTTAGTCATGTCTGGGCAACTGTTTATTGATGCCGTCAAGCAGCATGGCGCAGAGCTAATGCCTGTTGACAGTGAGCACAATGCAATATTCCAATGTTTACCGAGCGAGATTCAAACCAACTTAGGCCGCTGTGATTTAAATCAGCATGGTATCTCAAATATCCTGCTTACTGGTTCAGGTGGCCCATTCCGTTACAGCGATATTGATACGCTAAGCCGTGTTACACCTGAAGAGGCGATCGCTCATCCTAACTGGTCAATGGGGCCGAAAATTTCGGTAGATTCAGCGACCATGATGAATAAGGGGTTGGAATATATCGAGGCTAAGTGGCTGTTTAATACATCACGCGAACAGCTGAAAGTACTGATTCATCCTCAATCGGTTATTCATTCGATGGTGCAATATCGCGATGGTTCTGTGTTAGCGCAAATGGGCGAACCTGATATGGCGACGCCAATTGCGTTAACTTTGTCTTACCCTGATCGTGTATCAGCCGGTGTAGCACCTCTTGATTTTACGAAAGTTGGTCAGCTAACGTTTCTAGAGCCTGACTACGCTCGATACCCATGCTTGAAGCTGGCGATTGATGCCTGCTATGAAGGTCAACATGCCACGACCGCTGTCAATGCGGCTAATGAAGTTGCGGTCAGCGCATTCCTTGGTCGACAGTTGTCGTTTACTGATATAGCAGTGGTTAATCAGAAAGTACTGAACAAAGTCTGTGCTGATACTAACCAGTCGCACTGTCGCGACTTGGAAAGCATTCTCGAGGTCGATAGAATGGCAAGAGAATTAGCGGCCAATTGGGTAAGAGAGCGTAAGCTATGACCGGTATTTTATGGAACTTTGTTTCCTTCATAGTTGCTTTAGGCATCTTAGTCGCAGTCCATGAGTTTGGTCACTTTTGGGTGGCACGCCGTTGTGGTGTAAAAGTCGAAAAGTTTTCTATCGGTTTTGGTAAATCGATATGGAGTAAAGTGGGACAAGATGGCACTGAGTACAGTGTGTCTGTTATTCCGCTCGGTGGCTACGTGAAGATGCTTGATGGGCGAGTCGATGATTTGGCTCAAGGTGACGAGCAATATGCGTTCGACAGAAAGCCTTTGTGGAAGCGCACCGCTATTGTCGCCGCTGGACCTGCATTTAATTTCCTCTTTGCTATCTTTGCATACTGGTTGGTTTTTCTGATCGGTGTTCCCGCTGTGAAGCCTGTAGTTGGTCAAGTTACTCCTTATTCTATTGCTGCCCAAGCAGGTTTAGAACCTGGTATGGAACTAAAAGCCGTTTCTGGCGTCAAAACTGCGGATTGGGAATCGGTTAATATGGGTTTGATTTCTCATATTGGCGATGATCAACTCACCATAACCGTTGCGCCGGTTGAAGGTGTTGGTATCGAAGAAATTAAGCACTTTGACCTGCGTAATTGGAACTTTGACCCCGAGAAAGAGTCTGCTATGTCAGCGTTAGGGTTTGTACCTTATACGCCAGAAATCACGGCTCGACTCACCAGTGTCTCACCTGAGGGTGCAGGTGCACGTGCGGGGCTAGAAATTGGCGACCGCTTAGCCAAAGTGGATGGTGTTGAAGTCACTGATTGGCAGCAGGTGGTGACAAGTATTCAGCAGCACCCTAACTCTCCGGTTGAACTCGTCGTTGAACGCCATGGTCAAACTCTGTTACTGACCATCATTCCAGATAGTCGTGAGCTATCAGGTGATAAAGTAATAGGTTTTGCGGGAATCGCACCTGAAGTCGCAGAATGGCCAGAAAATTATCGCTTCGACTTACAATTTGGTGTAATTGAATCAGTCGGTAAAGCGGTTGAGAAAACAGGTCAAGTAATCAATCTGACTATCAGTATGTTGAAGAAACTGATAGTAGGTGATGTGGGATTGAATAACTTAAGTGGACCTATTTCTATCGCGAAAGGAGCCGGAACGACGGCCGATTACGGCTTAGTTTATTTCTTGGGGTTCCTCGCATTAATCAGTGTGAACTTAGGGATTATTAACCTTGTACCGCTGCCTATGCTAGATGGCGGACATTTATTGTTTTTTGCTATTGAGGCTGTAATCAGACGCCCAGTACCAGAAAAGGTACAGGAAATGGGTTTCCGCATAGGCGGAGCTATTATCTTCTCTCTTATGGCAGTGGCAATTTTCAATGATTTTGCTCGTCTTTAGCTGAGTAAAGGTTGAAGTAAGGAATAACTAAAACAAATATGGCGATGAAAAATATTCTGTTTGCCACCTTGTTAGCAACAAGCGTGAGTGCAAATGGTGCCGAGAACTTTGTAGTTCAAGATATCAAAATTGAAGGCCTTCAGCGTGTTGCACTCGGTGCGGCATTACTAAAAATGCCAGTCCGTATTGGAGACACGGTTGATAACCAAGATGTCTCTGAAATGATTCGTGCTCTTTATGCCACTGGTAACTTCGAAGACATCAAAGTTTTAAGAGATAATGATGTGTTGGTGGTTCAAGTTAAAGAACGACCAACAATTGCAAGTATCTCTTTCTCTGGCAACAAAGCAATCAAAGAAGAGCAACTACAGCAGAACCTCGATGCATCAGGTATCCGCGTTGGTGAAGCGCTTGACCGCACAACGCTATCTACGATTGAAAAAGGTCTTGAAGACTTCTATTACAGCGTAGGTAAGTACAATGCGAACGTTAAAGCTGTGGTGACGCCACTGCCTCGTAACCGTTCAGACTTAAAGTTTGTCTTTACTGAAGGTGTTTCAGCTAAGATCAAGCAGATTAACTTTATTGGTAATACACAATACACCGATGAAGAGCTCCTAAGCCGCTTTGAACTTAATGTGGATGTCGCTTGGTGGAACTTCCTATCTGATGACAAGTACCAAAAACAAGTGCTTGCTGGTGATATTGAGGCGCTGAAATCTTATTACCTAGACCGTGGTTATCTGAAGTTCCAGATCGATTCTACTCAGGTTGCTATTTCACCAGACAAGAAAGGGGTTTATATCACCCTTGGCCTTAATGAAGGCCTGCCTTACACAGTAAAAGATGTGAAATTCCGTGGTGAGCTGCTAGGCAAAGAGCAAGAATTTGAAAATCTAGTTACTTTTGAACCGGGTGAAACCTACAACGGTTCTGCGGTAACTGGATTGGAAGAAGGCGTTAAACGCCTGCTAGGCGAAGCAGGTTATGCTTATCCTCAAGTTCGCACCGTTCCTGAATTCGATGATGAAAACCAATCTGTTTCGCTGGTGGTGAACGTGGAAGCGGGTAACCGTATCTATGTTCGCGATATCCGTTTTGTGGGCAACAATGCGACGAAAGATGAAGTTTTACGTCGTGAAATGCGTCAAATGGAAGGCAGCTGGCTTAACTCCAAATCGATTGAAACGGGTAAAAACCGTCTTAGCCGTTTAGGTTTCTTTGAAACCGTTGATGTGCAGACCGTTCGCGTACCCGGTAGTGAAGACCAAGTGGATTTGGTCTACAGCGTAAAAGAAGCGAACTCAGGCAGCGTTAACTTTGGTATCGGTTATGGTACCGAGTCTGGTGTGAGTTTCCAGGTTGGTCTTCAGCAAGATAACTTTGCGGGTAGTGGTAACCGCGTTGGTATCAATGCAATGATGAACGACTACCAGAAAAACATCAGCTTAGATTACCGTGATCCATACTGGAACCTTGATGGTGTTAGTTTGGGCGGAAAGATCTTCTACAACGAGTTTGAAGCATCGGAAGCGGGTATCGTTGACTACACCAACGAAAGTTATGGTGCCAGCTTAACTTGGGGTTTCCCATTCGATGAGCTGAACCGTTTTGAAATTGGTGTCGGCTACACTCACAACAAGATTGGTAATGTTCCGACCTACGACCAAGCCCAACGTTTTGCTCAAAGTATCGGTCAAGCCGACGGCGATATCATTACCAATGACTTTGATATGAACATTGCGTGGACGCGAAATAACCTTAACCGTGGTTACTTCCCGACTGCTGGTAACTATCAACGTGCATTTGCTAAGGCAACGGTACCGAGCTCAGACGCACAGTACTTCAAACTCCAGTATGATGTAAGACAGTACGTGCCGATCACTAAGAAGCATGAGTTTACGTTACTGATGCGTGGTCGCTTGGGCTATGGTAATGGCTATGGCAAAACCGACGGCAACGACAACTTATTCCCGTTCTATGAAAACTACTATGCGGGTGGTTTTACAACCCTACGTGGTTTTGGCTCAAACAGTGCGGGTCCTAAAGCGGTTTACACAACCAACGGCAACCCAGATACCTGTAATAGCAGCAGTTGTGTGTCAGCAACCGACGATTCAGTCGGTGGTAACGCAGTTGCTCTTGCAAGCCTAGAGCTTATCGTACCAACGCCTTTCGCTTCTGAAGAAGTGAGAAGTCAAATCCGTACCAGTGTGTTTATTGATGCCGCGAGTGTATGGGACACTGAGTTTGTCTACGATCCTAAGTATGCGAATGATCCATACTATGGTGACTTCTCTGACCCGACAAACTATCGTGCGTCTTATGGTGCGGCGTTGCAGTGGATGTCTCCAATGGGACCATTAGTCTTCTCCATTGCGAAACCTATTGAAAGTTACGAAGGTGATGATGAAGAGTTCTTCACTTTCACCATCGGCAGAACCTTCTAATCTAGAGGAAATAAAAGTGAATAAAACGATTAAAGCGGCTGGTCTAAGCCTTGTTGTGATGACGTCTTCTTTTTTTGCAAATGCTGCTGAAGCGGCGCAAAAGATCGGCTATGTGAATACAGCTCAAGTATTTCAAGCGCTTCCTCAACGTGAAGTCGTATTGCAAAAAATGCAAGAAGAGTTCAAGGACAAAGCTGACGAGCTAAAGGCGATCAAAGCGCAAGCAAAAACGAAGATTGAGAAGTTGCAGCGTGATGGTGAACTACTTGGTCAGGAAGAAATAGAGAAACTACGTATTGAAATTGGTCAGCTTGATAGCAAGTACAAGATCAAGGGCCAAGCTTTGGAACAAGCTAGCGCACGTCGTGAAGCAGAAGAGAAGCAAAAACTGTTTATAACTATTCAGGATGCAGTGAAAAAAGTGGCTGAAAAAGAAGGCTACGACATTATTGTTGATATTCAAACTATGCAATACGGCAAACCTGAATTCAACGTGACAGAAAAAGTAATTAAACAACTAAAATAATTGATTATGGCGACACTTTCTTTAGCCGAATTGGCGACGATTACCGGGGGCGAGCTACATGGTGACGCGAACGCGACAGTGACCATGGTAGCGCCGATGGATAAAGCACAGGCAGGTCACGTTACCTTCCTGTCTAATCCTAAGTATGCAAAACACTTATCAGACTGCCAAGCAACAGTTGTGATGGTAAAAGAAGCGCAACGTGAACTTTGCGTGGGTAATGTACTGGTCGTCGCCGATCCGTATGTCGCGTTTGCAAGAGTCGCTCAAGCGCTAGATACCACTCCGATGCCAGCGGAATCAATCGCTCCGTCTGCTGTGATTGCGAGTGACGCTAAGTTGGGTACCAATGTGTCTGTTGGTGCCAATGCTGTGATTGAATCTGGTGTGGAACTGGGCGATAACGTTGTGATTGGTGCTGGATGCTTTATTGGCAAAAACGCTAAAATTGGTGCCAATACCAAACTTTGGTCAAACGTGAGCATTTACCACAGTGTTGAGCTAGGTTCAGATTGCTTAGTGCAAGCCAATACAGTGATCGGTGCTGATGGTTTTGGATATGCGAATGAAAAAGGTGAGTGGATTAAGATCCCTCAACTTGGCACTGTTCGTATTGGAAACCGTGTTGAAATCGGCTCATGTACGACGATTGATCGTGGTGCACTGGATGACACTGTGATTGAAGATAATGTTATTCTCGATAACCAGTTGCAGATCGCTCATAACGTACACATCGGATATGGTACTGCTATGGCTGGTGGTACCATTGTTGCGGGCAGTACTAAGATCGGAAAATACTGCATCATCGGCGGCGGCACTGTGATCAATGGTCATATTGACATTGCCGATGGCGTTACTATCACAGGTATGGGGATGGTAATGCGTGGTATTGAAGAGAAAGGTATGTACTCTTCAGGTATTCCGCTACAAACCAACAAAGAGTGGCGAAAAACTGCGGCACGTGTTCATCGAATTGACGATATGAACAAGCGCTTGAAAGCTGTGGAAAAACAGCTAGAAAATAAAGAAGACGCCTAGTTCTAGATGAAACTAAAAAGGCTCGCGTATTGCGGGTCTTTTTCATCTATAATGCCTCTCAGATACAAATTAGCATTCAACATAGGAATATGACTTTGACTACTGAAAACAAAACGATGAACATCACTGAAATTCAGGAATTACTCCCTCATCGCTACCCATTTTTGCTGATTGATCGTGTTATTGACTTTCAAGAAGAGAAATACCTTACTGCGATCAAAAACGTTTCAGTGAATGAACCTCAGTTTACAGGTCATTTCCCTCAACTACCTGTATTTCCTGGCGTACTGATCCTTGAAGCGATGGCACAGGCGACAGGTCTACTCGCATTCAAATCATTTGGTGCTCCTTCAGAAAACGAACTTTACTATTTTGCTAGTGTTGATGGTGCGAAATTCCGTAAACCGGTTGTTCCAGGTGACCAGCTAGTGATCGAAGTAGAATTTATCAAAGAGCGTCGCGGCATTGCTGCATTCAAAGGCATTGCAAAAGTGGATGGTGACGTTGTCTGTTCTGCAGAGCTAAAATGTGCTCGTCGAGAGTTTTAATATGATTCATGAAACGGCTCAAATTCATCCTTCAGCAGTGATTGAAGGAGATGTAAAGATTGCTGCCAACGTGACGGTTGGTCCGTTTACCTATATCTCAGGTAATATTGAGATTGGTGAAGGTACTGAAATCATGTCTCACGTTGTCATTAAAGGTCATACTACCATTGGTAAAGACAACCGTATTTTCCCACACGCTGTTATTGGTGAAGAGAACCAAGACAAGAAGTATGGTGGCGAAGCGACAACGGTTGTGATTGGTGATCGTAACGTTATTCGTGAAGCGGTACAGATTCACCGTGGTACGACTCAAGACAAAGCTACAACTGTGATTGGCAATGACAACCTACTGTGTGTTAATGCACACATCGCCCATGACGTTATCGTTGGTAACCACACACACGTGGGTAACAACGCTATCCTTGGTGGACACGTAACGGTTGAAGATTACGCGGGTGTTATGGCTCTTTCTGCGATTCACCCATTCTGTAAAGTGGGTGCCTACAGCTACATTGGTGGTTGTTCAGCAGTAGTGAAAGATGTACCACCATACGTTCTTGCTCAAGGTAACCACGCGACACCATTTGGTCTGAACCTTGTAGGTCTGCAGCGTAATGGCTTTGAAAAAGCAGAATTGCGTGCACTACGTAATGCTTACAAAGAGTTTTACCGTGCAGGCAAGACGCAGGCTGAAGCGAAAGTCGTTCTTGAAGAGATGGCTAAAGACTGGCCTTCAATCAAGCACTTCATTGAGTTTGTGGAAACGTCTGAGCGTGGTGTTATTCGCTAACCCAGCAGTCAAATGAATGGTAAAAGATCGTAGTCTTTCGGCTGCGGTCTTTTTTGCGTTTTAAAGCAATAAATCAGATAGGTCAGTCAGCAATGGAAAAACCATTACGAATTGGAATTGTCGCAGGCGAATTGTCAGGGGACACGTTGGGTGAAGGCTTTATCAAAGCGATAAAAGCGAAATACCCAGATGCAGAATTCGTTGGGATCGGCGGGCCGAAGATGATCGCTCAAGGGTGCCAATCACTGTTTGAGATGGAAGAGCTCGCGGTGATGGGATTGGTTGAAGTATTAGGTCGACTGCCGCGTTTGCTAAAAGTCAAAGCTGAGTTAGTTAAGTTCTTCACCGATAACCCTCCAGATGTATTCGTTGGCATTGATGCACCGGACTTCAACTTGCGACTCGAGTTAGATCTAAAGCAAGCGGGAATTAAAACCGTCCATTATGTTAGCCCGTCGGTTTGGGCGTGGCGTCAAAAGCGTATCTTCAAGATTGAAGCTGCAACCAACTTAGTGCTGGCTTTCTTACCATTCGAAAAAGCCTTCTATGACAAGTTTAATGTTCCATGTGAGTTTATCGGCCACACATTAGCGGATGCCATTCCTATGGAATCGGCTAAGGCACCAGCACGCGAGCTATTAGGTTTACAACAAGATAAGCAATGGCTAGCGGTATTGCCAGGTAGCCGTGGCAGTGAACTTAAGATGCTGGCAGAGCCATTTATCAAAGCTTGTCAGTTGCTGCATAAGCAATATCCAGAGTTAGGTTTTGTCGTTGCCTTGGTCAATGAAAAACGCCGTGAGCAATTTGAACAAGCTTGGCAACAAATCGCGCCAGAACTCGATTTTAAATTGGTTAATGACACGGCGAAAAACGTCATAACCGCAGCGGATACTGTGATGCTGGCATCAGGAACGGTCGCACTTGAATGTATGCTGCTTAAACGACCAATGGTAGTTGGCTACCGAGTCAATGCGATTACCGCGTTCATTGCTCGTCGTCTAGTCAAGACCAAATACGTTTCACTCCCCAATATTCTTGCTGATCAAGAGTTAGTCAAAGAGTACCTGCTTGAAGAGTGCACACCGGAGAATCTCTCTCGCGAAGTCACTCGTCTAATTGAAAATGGTGGTGAAAAGATGATTGAAAAGTTCACTGAAATGCATCACTGGATCCGTAAAGATGCCGATAACCAAGCCGCTCAAGCGGTGCTTAAACTGATCGGCAGAGAGTAAGACAATGACAAAACAGACAAAAGAACTCCCGCCATTTGAATACCCAATGGGTTATCAGTTAATCGCGGGGGTTGACGAAGTAGGGCGTGGTCCTCTGGTTGGTGATGTGGTGACGGCCGCTGTTATTCTTGATCCTAAGAATCCAATTGAAGGCTTGAATGACTCAAAAAAGCTGTCAGAGAAAAAACGCCTCGCCTTATTACCTGAAATTCAAGAGAAGGCGTTAGCATGGTCAGTTGGCCGTTGCAGCCCGCAAGAAATTGACCAGTTAAACATTTTGCAAGCGACCATGGTTGCCATGCAGCGCGCCATTGCAGGGCTGTCAATTCAACCCGATCTCGTGCTTATCGATGGAAACCGCTGCCCACAACTCCCTATGGACTCACAGGCGGTTGTAAAAGGTGACCTACGAGTTGCGGAGATCAGTGCTGCTTCCATTATTGCAAAAGTGGCTCGTGACCAAGAGATGGAAGAGCTGGACAAGCAGTATCCAGAGTTTGGGTTTGCAAAACATAAAGGCTATCCGACTAAGGCGCATTTTGATGCGATTGAGCAGCATGGTGTGATCGATCAACACCGCAAGAGTTTTAAACCCGTTAAACGGGCTCTTGGCATCGAGTAGAAAGCCCTGTTAAGGGGTATATAAGTACGCGATTTTCACTTAAAATACCCTATTCTCATCCCAAATTAGTTATCTTTCTGGACGATATTCATGTCAGACCCTAAGTTTATCCACCTTCGAGTTCATAGTGACTTTTCCATGGTTGACGGCTTGTCAAAAGTACCGCCATTGGTGAAGAAAGTGGCTGAATTGGGCATGCCAGCGGTGGCGTTGACGGATTTTACCAACCTCTGTGGTTTGGTTAAGTTTTACGGTACCGCGCATGGTTGTGGGGTTAAGCCGATCATCGGTGCCGATTTCTTGATGCAGTCGGCTGGGTTTGGTGATGAGTTAACAAAGTTGACGGTTCTAGCGGCTGACAATGTCGGTTACAAGAACCTAACGTTGCTTATCTCAAAAGCGTATTTGCGTGGTCATGTTCAGCACCAGCCTGTCATTGATAGAGAGTGGCTAGTTGAACTGTCTGAAGGTGTTATCTTACTGTCAGGCGGTAAAAATGGCGAAATTGGTAAGGCGTTATTGAAGGGCAACCACAAAGTAGTGTCTGAGTGTGTTGAGTTTTATCAAACCCATTTCCCAGATCGCTTTTATCTTGAGCTGACCAGAACCGGACGCGCCGATGAAGAGACTTATCTTCACTTCGCGTTGGAGCTAGCGGAACAAGCTGAGCTGCCTGTCGTTGCGACCAATGATGTGGTTATTCTCGATGAGTCCCTGTTTGATGCCCATGAAATTCGTGTTGCCATTCACGATGGCTACACTCTAGAAGATCCTCGTCGACCAAAAAACTACAGCCCTCAGCAATATTTGCGTAGCGAACAAGAAATGTGTGAACTTTTCTCAGACATTCCTGAAGCGCTTGAAAACAGTGTTGAAATTGCTAAGCGTTGTAACGTCACGGTACGTCTTGGCGAGTACTTCCTACCCGCCTTCCCAACTGAAGGGATGAAAGAGACCGAGTTTTTGGTCATGAAGTCTAAAGAGGGCTTAGAAGAGCGACTTGAGTTCCTTTTCCCTGATCCTCAAGTTCGTGCACAACGACGACCTGAGTATGATGAGCGCCTTGATGTTGAACTGGAAGTTATCAATAACATGGGCTTCCCAGGTTACTTCTTGATCGTAATGGAGTTTATCCAGTGGTCAAAAGATAACAGTATTCCAGTAGGGCCTGGCCGTGGTTCTGGTGCGGGCTCTCTCGTTGCTTACGCGTTGAAGATCACCGATCTTGACCCACTTGAGTATGACCTACTTTTCGAACGATTTCTTAACCCAGAGCGTGTCTCCATGCCCGACTTCGACGTCGACTTCTGTATGGACAAGCGCGATCAGGTGATTGATCACGTCGCAGAAATGTACGGTCGTGACGCCGTGTCTCAGATTATTACCTTTGGTACGATGGCGGCAAAAGCGGTAATCCGCGATGTAGGTCGTGTGCTTGGGCATGGCTTTGGTTTCGTTGATCGAATCTCCAAGCTGGTACCACCCGATCCGGGCATGACCCTCGAAAAGGCATTTAAAGCAGAGCCAGCATTACCTGAGTTGTATGAAAACGACGAAGAGGTAAAAGAGCTTATCGACATGTGTCGCATTCTAGAAGGGTGTACACGAAATGCTGGTAAGCACGCGGGTGGCGTAGTTATCTCTCCGACGACTATTACTGACTTTGCTCCGATATACGCGGATGCAGAAGGTAACTTTCCAGTTACTCAGTTTGACAAGAATGACGTAGAAACGGCGGGTCTGGTTAAGTTTGACTTCTTGGGTCTGCGGACACTGACCATCATCGACTGGGCTTTAGGCTTGATCAACCCTCGTCTTGAGCGCGAAGGTAAGCCTGCCGTCGCCATTGAGTCGATCCCTCTTGACGATCAGGCGTCATTTAACGTACTGCAAAATTCAGAGACGACAGCGGTATTCCAGTTGGAATCACGCGGTATGAAAGAGTTGATCAAGCGACTTCAGCCAGACTGTTTTGAAGATATCATCGCACTGGTAGCCCTGTTCCGTCCTGGTCCGTTGCAATCGGGCATGGTAGATAACTTTATTGACCGTAAGCATGGTCGAGAGGCAATCTCATACCCAGATGAAACTTGGCAGCACGAGTCTTTAAAAGAGACGCTTGACCCAACCTACGGCATCATCCTGTATCAAGAACAGGTAATGCAAATTGCCCAGATCCTTGCGGGTTATACTCTGGGTGGCGCAGACATGCTGCGTCGTGCGATGGGTAAGAAAAAACCGGAAGAGATGGCCAAGCAGCGCGGCACCTTCAAAGAGGGCGCGGAGAAGAACGGAGTTGATGGCGAGCTGGCGATGAAGATCTTCGACCTTGTGGAGAAGTTCGCGGGCTACGGCTTTAACAAATCTCACTCAGCAGCCTATGCACTTGTCTCTTACCAGACGCTTTGGTTAAAGACGCATTACCCAGCCGAGTTTATGGCCGCGGTAATGACTGCTGATATGGATAACACAGAGAAGGTCGTTGGCCTAGTTGATGAGTGTTTCCGTATGAAGCTAAAGGTGCTTCCACCCGATATTAATGCGGGTCTATACCGCTTTAATGTCGATGAAACGGGGGCGATCGTTTACGGTATCGGCGCAATTAAAGGGGTGGGTGAAGGCCCGATTGAAGCTATTCTTGAAGCGCGGAATAAAGGTGGCTACTTTAAAGATCTGTTTGATTTCTGTGCGCGTATTGACCTCAAGAAAGTGAATAAGCGAGTTATTGAAAAACTTATCTATGCAGGTGCTCTTGATCGCCTTGGGCCGCACCGAGCTGCGATGATGGCATCACTTGCGGATGCCGTAAAAGCAGCCAGCCAACACCACCAAGCGGAAGCATTTGGGCAAAGTGATCTTTTTGGCGTTCTGACAGAGGCTCCTGAAGAAGTTGAGCACAAGTACATCAAAGTTGAGCCATGGCCTGAGAAAGTCTGGCTAGAGGGAGAACGTGACACACTTGGCCTTTATTTAACAGGGCACCCTATAAATGCGTATAGTAAGGAACTTGGCAAGTACACCAGTTGTCGATTAAAAGATGCAACACCAACAAGGCGCGATCAGAGCGTGACTCTGGCTGGTCTGGTCATTGCTGCTCGTGTCATGACAACTAAACGTGGTACCCGTATCGGTCTTATGACGCTGGATGATCGCAGTGGCCGAATGGAGGTCATGCTGTTTTCTGATGCGCTCGATCGCTACGCAGAATTGTTAGAAAAAGATAAAATATTGGTCGTTTCAGGACAGGTCAGCTTTGATGATTTCAATGGTGGTCTTAAAATGTCCGCGCGCGAGGTCATGGATCTCGGAACCGCTCGTGAAAAATATGCACGGGGCCTATCGGTTTCAATTGATGAATCTCAAATTAATGACCGATTTTTTGAGCGGTTTAGTCAAATACTAGAGCCTCATAGGGCGGGGAGCGTTCCTGTCCATGTATACTACCAACGCTCAGATGCGCGAGCGCGTTTAACGTTGGGTACAGAATGGCGAGTTACGCCAAGCGACGCATTATTAGATGATTTAAAACAACTACTTGGGAAAGGCCAGGTAGAACTCGAATTTAACTAAGTTCGGTAGAAGGTTACCGAATAAGAAAGGATCTATAGATGAGCCTGAATTTTTTAGAATTTGAAAAACCAATCGCAGAGCTAGAAGCAAAAATTGAAGCACTACGTGATGTCTCTCGTCACGGTGGTGATTCTGGTGTTGATCTTGATAAAGAGATCGAACAGCTAGAGAAAAAAAGCTTAGAACTAAAGAAGAAAACATTTAGCGACCTTGGTGCTTGGGAAACTGCCCAGCTTGCTCGTCACCCATTACGTCCTTACACACTTGATTACATCGAGCATGTTTTCACTGAGTTTGATGAGTTGGCAGGTGACCGTCACTACGCTGATGACAAGGCGATTGTAGGTGGTATGGCTCGCCTAAATGGCCGTCCAGTCATGGTTATTGGTCATCAGAAAGGTCGTGAAACAAAAGAGAAAGTGAAACGTAACTTTGGTATGCCAAAACCAGAAGGTTACCGCAAAGCGCTACGTCTAATGCAAACGGCAGAACGTTTTAATATGCCGATCATTACTTTCATCGATACCGCGGGCGCGTACCCAGGTGTTGGTGCAGAAGAGCGTGGTCAATCTGAAGCTATCGCGACCAACCTAAAAGTGATGGCGGGTTTGAAAGTGCCTGTTATTTGTAACGTTGTAGGTGAAGGTGGTTCTGGTGGTGCACTTGCTATCGGTGTAGGCGACTACGTAAACATGCTTCAGTACTCTACTTACTCAGTGATTTCTCCAGAAGGTTGTGCTTCAATCCTATGGCGTGATTCTGACAAAGCGCCACAAGCTGCAGAAGCAATGGGTCTTATCGCTCCTCGCTTAAAAGAGCTTGAATTGATTGACGAAATCATCGAAGAGCCACTAGGCGGCGCGCACCGTGATCACCTTCAGATGGCTAAGAACATGAAAGATACGTTAGTTCGTCAGCTTGAAGAGTTAGAACAGTTCGATAATGACACGCTTCTTGAACGTCGTTACCAACGCCTAATGAGCTACGGTTACTGTTAATCTATACGGATTTTGCTTAAAGGCTGAACTAGGGTTCAGCCTTTTTTGTTTCCGGTGATAAACTGGTGTTTTGAATCGTCAAATGCTTTCTATTTATGAGTCTTAAGTCCCACTTTGCCACTGTTATTGAACGTCACGCTCAAGCTCAAGGTCGTCTTGTGCTTGGGTTAAGTGGCGGATTGGATTCACGGGTTATGCTCGACTTGATGGCCGAGTACAGTCGGAGTCAGCAGACTGAGTGTCTAGCGGTGCATGTTCATCACGGATTAAGTGTCAATGCCGATCAGTGGGCGCGACAGTGTCAGCAATGGTGTCAGCAACTCAATGTGCCTTTAGTCATTGAAAAAGTCCAACTGGATCGCAAAGGGCGTAGTTTAGAAGAGAGTGCCAGAGAAGCGAGATATCAGGCGTTAGTTAACCATCTCGAGAACGATGATCTATTGCTGACAGGGCAGCATGCAGATGACCAAGTAGAAACATTCCTACTCGCTCTCAAACGGGGAAGTGGACCTAAAGGCTTGTCTGCGATGGCAGAGGCGATGCCATTTGCACATGCTAAGATTGTCAGACCATTATTGACGATAAGCCGTCAACAGATAGAAGGTTACGCTGAGCAGAAGCAGCTAACTTGGGTGGAAGATGAGAGTAATCTTGACCAGCGCTTTGAGCGTAATTTTATCCGACATACTGTCTCTCCACCGCTGACGGAGCGGTGGCCTCACTTCAATCAAGCTGTCCAGCGGAGCGCAGAACTGTGTGCGGAGCAAGAGGCATTGCTTGATGAATTGATGAGTGACAAGTTGAACAGTGCGCTTCACAGTGATGCGAGTCTCGATATCAATACGTTGGCCACCTATAGTGAGTTAGTTCGAACTCGAGCATTGCGTATGTGGTTAGCTCGGCAAAACGTTCGTATGCCTTCGCGTGAACAGTTGAAGCTCGTATGGCCACAGGTTGCTTGTGCTCAGCAAGATGCAAATCCTCAGCTCGCGTTGATTGACGGACAAATCAGACGTCACGCCAATCGGCTCTATTTCGTCAGAGAGTGGCAACCTTTGATGAAGTGGCGGCAAGATCTTCGATTCGATCAAGCGTGTGTATTACCAGAAGATTTAGGCCGCTTAGTTCTTCGCAGTTCGTCGCATGGACAATTATCAAAACAAGCACTAAGTCAGGGAAAGCTACAGGTAATTTTTGAACCTCAGGGATTAAGTGCGCATCCCGTTGAGCGTGGGCACAGCAGAAAGCTCAAAAAATTGTTCCAAGAATATGATGTACCTAGCTGGCTACGACGTAGAACACCTATAGTAATTTGTGATCAGCAAGTTGTGGCGGTGGGTGATTTATTTATTGATCGCCATTTTGCAGGTCAGGATTGTGAACTCGTCTGGGACAAGCCATTGTTGTTTATGTAAAATTGTATACATAAGAACGCACAACTAACATGGAATTATAAGGAAGAGCAATGAAGAAATTCGCAATTGGATTGGTATTAGGAATGGGGTTGCTAAGTGGTCAGGCGTTGGCAGCTGGTGATGCAGCGGCAGGGCAAGCAAAAGCCGCGGTATGTGCTGCGTGTCATGGTGCTGATGGTATTGCAATTATCCCTGGTTATCCGAATCTAAAAGGTCAGAATGAACAGTACCTTGTGTCTGCAATCAATGCGTACAAAAATAAAGAGCGTAACGGCGGTTTAGCGGCTGTGATGCAAGCACAGGCTGCAGCATTAAGTGATGCTGATGTAGCTAACCTTGCTGCATACTACGCAAGCTTGAAGTAACCGAGTTGTGATAAATCAGCCCGAGCATGATTCGCTCGGGCTTTTTATTACCTAGTTATCGTGGGATAATGGCGCAAGTAACAATAGTTTAAGGGATGAACATGAAAAAGATTGAAGCCATCATTAAGCCATTCAAATTAGATGATGTCCGTGAGGCACTGGCGGAAGTAGGCATTACAGGCATGACGGTATCAGAAGTAAAAGGCTTCGGACGTCAGAAAGGTCATACTGAGCTATACCGTGGCGCTGAGTATATGGTCGACTTTCTACCTAAAGTAAAGCTTGAAATTGTTGTCACTGACGAAGTGGCTGATCAGTGTGTCGACACCATTATTGAGACAGCGCAAACGGGTAAAATTGGCGACGGTAAAATCTTTATCACCGATGTAGAGCGTATCGTTCGAATCCGAACTGGCGAAGAAGACGAAGACGCAATTTAAAGATACACCTTGGAAAAAGAGCCGCATGGCTCTTTTTTATTTTTTGGATAGTGAAAAATGAATAAAGCTCGTTGGTTTGTAGTTGCTCTGCTTCTCGTTGGTACAGCACTGATTGGATATAAGAGCGTTTTTAGTTTGCCTTCTCAGGCACAAATAACGTCATATGACCATGATTCAGAACAGCTATCCCTGACATGCTACGAAAACCCAACGGCCAAACAGCTTGATCAAAACCAGCAAATTAGCTTGTTAGTGTGGAATATCTATAAGCAAAATCGATCTAACTGGAGCTCGAGCTTGAGCAACTATGCTCAAGGTAAACAACTGGTCTTGCTGCAGGAAGCCAGCATGACGGGGGAGCTGAGAGAGTGGCTGAAGCAAGGGCGGTGGTTTGGTAGCCAAGTTGATGCTTTTAAAGCGTTTGATACCACGGCTGGGGTGCTGAATTTATCTTTGAATACGCCACTAAAAGCTTGTGCATATACAGAGCTTGAACCTTGGCTTCGTCTACCTAAATCGGCACTTTACGCACTCTATCCGCTGTCAAATGGGCAACAACTTGCGGTCGTGAATATCCATGCGGTTAACTTTACCTATGGCACTGAAGAATATCATCGTCAGTTAAACGTATTGGCACAGGAACTCAGTGAACATCAGGGGCCAGTAATTGTGGCTGGCGATTTTAATAGCTGGAGCCAAGAGCGTTTGAGAGTGATGTCCGAAGCGCTAAGTTCATTGGGATTAAAAGAGGTGACCTATGACAGTGATAACCGGACTCAGTTTATGACCGGCCTACCTTTGGATCATGTATTCTATCGTGGACTTACGTTGGAAAAAGCAGAGGCGCCAGTCTCTGACGCCTCTGATCACAATCCAATCTTAGTGACTTTTCACTTATAACCGATTAAAAAATGACAATATAAAGCGCCCAGATCAGGTAGTAGGCTAGCCATGGAAGCGCTGAAATGGCAAGAGCCTGACCTCGTTCAAACTCAGTCCAAGTCCCGACCGCGGCATAGCCCAAGGCAATGTACCAAGGGAGCAGTATTGGGAATGAACTGGCAAATTGAGACCAAGGATTGGTGAGTGGCAGCTTGAGAAAACCATTAAGGCTATTGAGATCTGCGGCATAAACTAACACCTGACCATGTTTCAGTAGCGCACTTACGTAACTTGCTAAGTCGCCAATGATAGCAGGGAAGGTAATGACTGCACTCGCGGCGAACCACTTCCAAAAGCCATGTTGATGCTGGCTTGGCTTCGTTGCTAGGTTGAACCAAAATGCTAGCATCAAGATAGTCAGAGTTCTGCCTGCAATATCGCTGATGATTTCGCTGGCCATAAGGGTGTTTGCGTCTAAAAGCTCAAGTTGCTTAGGATTCGTGACCGCCAACTGAGCCGCAAGCGTTTCTCTCAGCCAATCAAAGTTGACCATATCAAAGTACGCTCCCCAAAATAAAAATGGAGAGAGAATTAAGAAAATGTATGGTTGCCAGCCCCAAGCTCCACGTTGGTAGAGAGCGAGAAAACAGGCGCTAGGCGAACGGAAGATATCGACCAGCATAATAATAGGGTTACTTGAGGGGCTCATACACTTACCTTAGTTACATCAACATACAGCTTCAGCTTTTGACCTGGTTTGAGGTACTTCTGATTGCTCAGATCATTCCATTTGACGATGTCATTGGACTTCACTTTAAATTTGGTGGCAATACCACTGATCGTGTCTCCTGAGCGAACGCTATAGAAGACGGTTCTGACGACGGCGCCATCAGAGCTATTTTTCCAAATAACCAGTTTCTGCCCAACTCGCAGGGTATCTCTTGGTCCCATTCCATTCCATTTCGCAACAGATTGGTGAGACACTTTGTTGGCTTTGGCAATGGACCATAAGCTATCGCCAGAACGTACCGTATGAGTCAGTTTGTACTGACCTCGACTTTCAGACTGCGTTTTAGCTAAGCGGTTTGATGCGCTGAGGGCATACGCTTTGTCGTCACGAGTTGAGGTCGGAATCATTAAGTGTTGGCCGACTCGGATGTTATTGCCGCTAATATTATTCGCAGTGCGGATGACTTGGGCTGTCGTGTTATATTTCTCAGCCAAAACACTCAAAGTATCGCCAGATTTCACTTTGTAGCGTACCACTTTCATCCCTTTACCACGGTTTTTGCTAGCCGCACTGTTAAACTGAGCGACGTTGTCGATAGGTAGCAGCAACTGGTGTGGACCATCTGGTGCTGTAGCCCATTGGTTGTATGCTGGATTCAAGCTTTGCAGCTCTTTGACACTGATACCAGCGTAGTTAGCCGCGATAGCAAGGTCGAGCTGTTCTTTTGGATTGACCAATTCCACAACCTGTCGGTTGGCGATAGGTGGGATTTCAATGCCGTATTTTTCTTGATTGGCGACAATGTCTGCCAGAGCCAGTAATTTTGGCACATAACCACTGGTTTCTTTTGGTAAGTCGAGAGAGAAGAAGTCGATTGGCTTACCGAGTTTGTTGTTTTTGCGGATAGCGCTGGAGACACGGCCGCCACCACTGTTGTACGCGGCAATCGCGTGTGTCCAATCGCCATCAAAACGCTTATTTAGGTAAGTCAGGTAATCGAGTGCAGCATCTGTCGCAGCAGGGACATCGCGACGGCCATCGTACCAGAAGTTTTGTTTGAGACCGTACATCTCGCCCGTACCGGGAACAAACTGCCATAAACCAGCGGCACTCCCATGAGAGTAAGCGAAGGCATCAAATGAACTTTCAACGACAGGAAGAAGTGCCAGTTCCAGTGGCAAGCCACGTTGCTCGATCTTCTCTGTAATCAAATATAGGAAAGGTTCGGCGCGTTGCGAAACCGTTTTTAAATGATTTGGATGCTTCAAATACCATGTGCGGTAGTAATCGACCAGTTGGTGATCAGGGATCGGCATATCGAGTTGCATCGCGATACGCTGCCAGACGTCTTGCTGAGTTTGCGGTGTGACCACCGGCTCTACTTTGACCACCGGTTTTTCTGGCTGAGCTACAGGCTCAGTCGGTGTTATGGTTGGATTGTTGGTATCTGGAGAGACGGCTTCTCCAGAATCGGTCGGCTGGGTAAGCTGACAACCTGCTAAGAGTAATGCCAATACCCAGCTGTGTTTAACTCGCATTGCACAGCCCTTTTTCTATTTGGCTGCTGATAATACTTGCCTCTCTCAGTAGGTGACAAGCAGCAAATCGTTAAAATTCGTTCTTCCACTCACGTAATGCAGTAAAAATCGCGAGTGGATCAGTTTGAGAGGTTCTATTTGATACGGAGCGGATAACGCTAGGCTGATCGGTACGCAAAAATGGATTGATCCACTTTTCTCGTCGAATGGTAGTCGGTAACGTCGGTTTGTTTTGCGCTCTTAAGCGGTTTACTTCGTCTCGATATTGTTGCAACTGACTATTTTCTGGTTCAACGGCCAGTGCAAAGGCCAGATTGCTGGTGGTGTACTCGTGTGCACAGTAGACCTCCGTCTCTTCTGGCAAGGCTGCGAGTTTGTTGAGAGAGTTATGCATCTGTTCCATCGTTCCCTCAAATACGCGCCCACATCCGGCAGAGAACAGCACGTCACCACAGAATAGCTTTCCATCTCCGACATAGCCGATATGGCCACTAGTATGGCCTTCTAAACCTAGAACAAAAAAGATTTCATCAAATAGCTCTATTTGATCTCCTGCATCGACGGCATGAGTTAAGGTGGGTACAGGTTCGTTGGCGGGTCCGACAACATCGACGCTAGGAAACTGTCGTACCAGCTCAGCAACACCACCAATATGGTCATTGTGGTGGTGAGTAATGAGAATTGCCTCTAAATTCAGTTCGTGCTCTTTTAGGTAAGTGAGGACTGGGGTCGCGTCACCTGGATCAACCACAGCACAACGACGATCGCTATTTTCAATTAGCCAGATGTAATTATCATTAAATGCGGGTATGCTTTTGATATTCAACATGGTTGTGTCTCCAGTTACCAGGGTGAAGCAGGTTATATATGAAACCAGCACTTAGCAGAAAAAAGCTTGAAAAGCCTCATTCATGGTCTCAGCTAAAAAATGGCCAGTGGGTCAGTGATTCAATTCAAACCCGCATTGACGAATGGTGCCCAAAACTATTCGGATATCACCTACTTAAGCTGGGCGGGTTGAGCTGTGAGTTAACCAGCTTCAACTGTAACATTCAACATCAAGTTCACTTAGATATCCAGAACCCTTTGCACAATGTGATTGCAGATGGTTACGATTTGCCCTTTCTGGAAAAAAGTTTCGATGCCGTGCTGATGTCCCATCAACTTGACTACTGTAACGATCCTCATCGTATGTTACGAGAAGTTGACCGAGTCATGATTGATGATGGTTACCTGATTATAACGGGTTTCAACCCAATCAGTTTTACTGGGCTTGCGAGCTTAATGCCTTGGCGACGTAACAATTTACCATGGAGCGGTCGGATGTTTACGCCCAATCGAGTTAAAGATTGGCTTGGGCTATTAAACTATCAGGTGTTGGAGTGCGACAGTTACGCACTGTTCCCTATGCAGAAATATCGCACTATGTGGACTTGGTTGGAGAACAGCCTTGGCGATTGGGCGGCACCTGCGGGAAGTCTCTATTTTATCGTGGCACGAAAACGTACTTATCCACTCAAGCTAATTAAGCCTCACTGGAAGTTAAAACGAAAATTGACGCCAGTTGGCGTCAATTACAAAGTGTCGAGCCGACAGTCTAGCTCCAACTAGCTAGGCTGATAACCGACATCTTCATCGGTTGGGTTTTCCGCTGCGGTACGGGCTAATTCATCACACATTTCGTTTTCTCTATGCCCTGCGTGACCTTTGACCCAGCGCCAATCGATGCTATGGCGCTGGGTTTCTGTATCAAGCGCTTGCCAAAGATCGGCATTCTTAACGGGTTTCTTGTCTGCTGTTTTCCAGCCGCGCTTTTTCCAGTTGTGTATCCACTGAGTAATACCTTGACGAACATATTGACTGTCGGTCGTTAGAATTACGTCGCATGGCTCTTTTAAAGCTTGCAAGGCGACAATGGTAGCCATCATTTCCATACGGTTGTTTGTGGTAAGGGTAAAACCTTTGGCGAGCGTTTTTTCGACCTGTTTATAGCGGAGTACGATTCCGTAACCACCAGGACCTGGGTTACCTAAACAAGAACCATCAGTGAAAATTTCCACCTGTTTCGTCATGATTTGATACTATTGGGTTAAGCACATTATTGGCATAGTCTGACACACATATTGTTATGAATACCAGCAACAATTCTAATCAACATCGTATCGTTGTACTCGATACAGAAACCACAGGTATGAACCGTGAGGGTGGACCTCACTATCAGGATCACCGAATCATTGAAATCGGTGCTGTGGAGATCATAAACCGCAAACTGACAGGGCGTCATTTCCATGTCTACATCAAACCCGATCGTGAAATTCAGCCTGATGCGGTAGAAGTTCACGGTATTACCGATGAGTTTTTGGTCGACAAACCAGACTATCGTGATGTCCATGCTGAATTTCTAGACTTCATCAAAGGGGCTGAGCTGGTGGCGCACAATGCGCCCTTCGACGTTGGCTTCATGGATAATGAGTTTCGGATGCTTGACCCTAGCATCGGCAAGACGATTGACTATTGTAAAGTGACCGATACGCTGGCTATGGCGAAGAAAATCTTCCCTGGCAAGCGAAACAACCTTGACGTACTTTGTGATCGTTACGGTATAGATAACTCTCACCGTACTCTCCACGGGGCATTACTCGATGCCGAGATTCTGGCAGATGTTTATCTGCTAATGACGGGTGGACAGACTTCGCTGCAGTTCAATGCAGGGAGCTCTGGAGGTGAAGAGGGCGAAGTCATAAAACGTGCGGCAAGTGGTCGAAAATCGCTAAAGGTTTTACGTGCAACAGCCGATGAATTAGAAGCCCACCAAAGTAGATTAGACATAGTAGAGAAAAGCGGTAGCTGTCTCTGGCGTCAGTAGGAGAAAGGATGTTGAGGTTTTGGATTGCCATTTTAGGTTTTGTATTTAGTTCGTTAGGCTATGCTGCCGAAGGAACCTCAATGTCGTTGTTGGATAATCGCTTTAGAGTCGACCCGTCGATTAAGCAAATTACCTTTGTTATCTACCGAGCGCAAAGTTCTCAGCCAGTGGTCTTAGTGAGACCCGACGGCAAGAAATATTATGCCTGGCGTAGTCCAGACAATGTTCGCTGGTACCAAGAACCTTCAATGGACATCGTTTCCATTGATAATCCTATGCCTGGCCCTTGGCAAGCAATTGGTAAAGTGACTCCCAAGAACAAGATAAAGCTGATTTCTCATCTTGAGCTGTCCACTGACACGCTGCCGACTCGATTGTATCAAGGAGAGTCGATTAAGTTTAATGCCCGCTTGACCTCAGACAATCAGCCACTCGTATTAAGAGATTTTCTTGATCGTGTGAAACTGAAAGTGACCTTTACGAAATATGTCGAGAATGAAGAGTCGTTGGTGAAGGAGGCACGTCCATTACCAGAAGTAATTGGTGAGTTCGCTGATGATGGTAAGGATCTTGATGAGGTTGCTGGCGATGGTATTTTCACCGTTGCTTTGCCTATTACCAGTGAGCCAGGCAAGTATCGTGTCAGAATCACTTCTGGTAATGGCGTGTTCTTGCGTGCTCAAGAGCAAGAGGTTTTAGTCTACCCATCGCCCCTGTTGGCTACCTTTATTCAGTCTCGTGAAGAAATGAGTCCTAACCAGATTGTCTTTGCAGGTGAGCAGGGAATGATTAAACCAGGCTCGATTGCCGGTCACGTTGAGCATACCTCTCCTAATGGTGCGTTGACCACCGTTCAGGGCAGTGCGGGCGAAGAGAGCAATAAGCTGACGCTTGAGATTCCTTACAGTGCCGATCTTGGTCTCTATGCTTGGCATGGTAAAGCCTTTGCAACCGAAATGGGCTCTGAGCGACCACTGATTTTCCCGATCAGTGAACACACATACAGCGTGGTAGAAGAGGTAGATATTGCCGAAACCCGTCGTTTGCAGGAAGAAGAGCGTCTCAAGCAGCAAAAAATGCTGGAAGAAATTCAAATGATGGAGATGCGCGAAGCTAAACGCACTCGTACCATGATTCTAATTGGTGTGGGTAATTTGGTGGTACTGATATTGGGTATCGCGGTTTGGTTTGTCATGCGTAAGCTAAAGGCAAGCAGACAAGCAGTGCCGGAAATGCAACTCGATATGCCTAAAAAGTAGTGAGTCGTTAATGGGACCCGCGTTAATGGGGCTACCGTCTTTCCTCTAGGCATTCTTTGATACAAGAATAAATAAAGGGCTGCGATTGCAGCCCTTTGTTTCAGTTTTAAGTTGGGTTACGCCACTTCATCCATCTCTGGTTGAAGCAGAGGCATTGGCTTTGCGGCCAGTTCCTCTGGGCTGAAGTCATCAACGTTAATAACGTATAAGCGATGTTGCTCTGCTTCAGTCAGTAGTTTCGCATCGTCAGCATCAATGATGCCTTTTTCGAGGCCCAGTTGAGCGACTTCATCTAGACGCAAGAATGGGCGACGTTGACCTAGCTGCTCACAGATTTTGTTGAATACTGGCTCTGCTTGCAGAATCACTTCTAGAGCCTGCTCAATACGACCTGCCGCGTTGAACTCAGTTGCTGCCAAGTATTGGTTACGGCCAATACGTGAACGAGTTTCGCTCGGTGTTTGCAGAATTTGAGCCACTTGGCTATCCAGCTTATCACTCGGTGCTTTACGAACTCGACCAAACGGCATGATGACTAGACGCAGGGCTTTACCGAGGACTTTGTTCGGGAAGTTTGCTAAAAACTCATCAATCGCCAACTCAGTTTGTTTCAGACTATCTTGTAGTCCCCAATGTACTAAAGGTAGGTCATCTGCAATACGGCCATCACTCTCAAAGCGTTTTAATGTTGCAGAGCTTAAGTACAACTGGCTCAAAATATCGCCCAAGCGAGCAGATAAACGTTCCTTGCGTTTCAGGGAACCGCCAAGCACTGCCATTGAAATATCAGAGAGAAAGGCAATGTTGGCACTGTATCGGTTAAGCTGCTGGTAGTAACGCGTTGTGGCATCTTTGACTGGTGCATCCGAGAAACGACCATCTGTTAAACCAAGCCAGAAGCTGCGAACAAGATTACTCATGGTAAAGCTGACGTGTCCAGCCAGCGCAGAGTCAAACTTGTCTAGCGCGTCTGAGGCTTCTGAGTAGGCTGCATTCATCTCTTCCAATACGTAAGGGTGACAACGAATGGCACCTTGACCAAAGATGATCATAGAGCGAGTCAGAATGTTTGCACCTTCAACTGTCACCGCAATGGGCGCACCTTGGTAACCACGAGCAAGGAAGTTAGAAGGGCCAAGACAGATGCCTTTTCCGCCGACAATGTCCATAGCGTCGATGATGCTTTGCTGACCACGGTGAGTACAGTGGTATTTTACAATCGCAGAGATGACGGATGGTTTCTCACCAAGGTCAATACCCGCGACTGTTAGGTTACTTGCAGCATCCATGACATAAGCATTGCCGCCAAGGCGTGCCAATGGCTCTTCGACACCTTCCATATGGCCGATTGGTTGCTTAAACTGACGGCGAATACGAGCGTAGGCTCCCGTGGCTAAAGCGGCGGACTTAATGCCACCCGTCGAGTTTGAAGGCAGAGTGATACCACGACCTACCGACAGACACTCAACCAACATTCGCCAGCCTTGGCCAGCCATTTTTGGACCGCCGATGATGAAATCAAGAGGAACAAACAGGTCTTGGCCACGTGTTGGACCATTTTGGAAAGGCACGTTAAGTGGGAAATGGCGGTTGCCAATTTCAACACCTTCTAAATGTGTTGGAATAAGGGCACAGGTGATGCCAATATCTTGTTGATCACCAAGTAGGCCATCTGGGTCGCGCAGTTTAAACGCTAGACCCAACACAGTCGCAACTGGCGCCAGTGTGATGTAGCGTTTGTTCCACGTCAGACGCATACCAAGCACTTCTTTACCTTGCCACTCACCTTTGCAGACAATACCAAAATCTGGAATTGAGCCCGCATCTGAACCCGCTTCAGGGCTAGTTAGGGCAAAACATGGGATCTCTTTACCTTCTGCAAGTCGAGGCAAGTAGTATTCTTTTTGCTCAGTGGTACCGTAATGTTGCAGCAGTTCACCTGGACCCAATGAGTTAGGAACGCCAACCGTTGAAGACAGCACACCAGAGACACCGGTCAGTTTCTGCAATACTAGGGATTGTGCATACGCTGAAAACTCTAAGCCACCATATTTTTTCTTAATGATCATCGCGAAGAATTTGTTGTCTTTTAGGTATTGCCAAACTTCAGGTGGCAAATCGGCAAGCTCATGAGTGACTTGGTAATCATTGACCATGGCACAGACTTCGTTCACAGGGCCGTCTAGGAATGCTTGTTCTTCTGCGCTCAATTGAGGGGCTTTGATGTCGTGAAGCTTTTTCCAATCTGGCTTGCCTTTGAACAGTTCTGCTTCCCACCAAACCGTACCTGCATCGAGTGCTTCTTTCTCTGTTTGAGACATAGCAGGCAACACTTTTTTAAACAGCGATAACGCTTTCTTGCTAATCAGAGATTGACGAATTGATGGAACCGCTAAGGTAGCAATTGCCGCGATAAACAGTATCCAACTAAGTGAACCAGCAGAACCGAAAATTGAAAGCGCAACCATGGTTACAGCCAGTGCAGCAATCGATACTAGCAGTGAGGTGCGATGATAGAGGCAGACTGCCAGTACCGTGGTAAAGCCAAGAATAGAGAGCAAAATGTCCATATGTATATTCCTTTTGCGGCGATTTATAGTTGGTTATTCGCCGGTGACGGGTAAGAGGTCTAACCAGTTAAGTGTAATCAAAATATTAATGAAATGTAAAACCTGTATTTGTTCAAAAAGTGATCTAAGTAGAGTCAAAGGTCTAAAAATGGCGAGCTGTGCGGAAATTGTGAGCGGAGAATGGCAAGAAAGCGGTAAATGTTATCGGCAAGCTATCGACAGTGAGAATTGTTTGAGTAAACTCTGTAGATAACCGTTTCTGTCTTGTTCACAGAACTATTTATTACAAAAATTAGAGAAAAACCTATGTACCAGGACCTGATTAAAAGCGAATTGAATGAAGCTGCTGATGTTCTAAACAAGTTCTTGAGCGACGAGAATAACATCGCTCAAATTGAAGCTGCGGCGAAAATGATTGCGGATTCATTTAAGCAAGGCGGTAAAGTACTGTCATGTGGTAATGGTGGTTCACACTGTGATGCGATGCATTTTGCAGAAGAACTGACAGGCCGTTACCGCGAAAATCGTCCTGGTTTGCCAGGCATTGCGATTTCAGATCCAAGCCATTTATCTTGTGTCAGCAATGACTTTGGTTATGAGTATGTCTTCTCTCGTTATGTAGAAGCGGTAGGTTCAAAAGGTGACGTGCTATTTGGCCTGTCGACTTCAGGTAACTCTGGCAATATCCTTAAAGCGATTGAAGCTGCGCACGCTAAGGGTATGAAGACCATCGCTCTAACCGGTAAGGATGGTGGTAAAATGGCAGGTCTAGCGGATATTGAAATCCGTGTCCCTCATTTTGGTTACGCAGACCGCATCCAAGAGATCCACATCAAGATTATTCACATTGTGATCCAACTGATTGAAAAAGAAATGGAAAAGTAACCCTTTATCAAGGGTTGTAAACCGTATTAGTGCTTTGCACTAATACGGTTGCTGTATAGGGAGTTTTTAAAACCATGTGTGAACTGCTCGGAATGAGCGCCAATGTGCCAACCGATATCTGTTTTAGTTTTACCGGTCTTATGCAACGTGGTGGCAATACCGGTCCGCATCGTGATGGTTGGGGCATTACTTTTTACGAAGGCAAGGGCTTTCGTAATTTTAAAGATCCCAACCCTAGCTGTGATTCAAAAATTGCTGAACTGGTCCAGAACTATCCAATTAAAAGCTGTGCAGTGATTAGCCATATTCGCCAAGCGAATCGTGGAGCAGTGAACCTTGAAAACACCCATCCATTTACCCGAGAGCTTTGGGGACGTTACTGGACTTTTGCCCATAATGGGCAACTCACTGACTATCAAGGCTTAGATTCGGGTCGTCATCGCCCTGTCGGCCAAACAGATAGTGAACTGTCATTTTGCTGGTTATTGAATCAAATGGAGCTGCGTTATCCACAACCTCCACAAGATATGGTCGGCGTATTTCGTTTTATTGCCGAGTGTTGCGAACAACTGAAAGAGAAAGGTGTCTTCAATATGCTGCTGTCAGACGGTGAGTTTGTCATGACATATTGTACCAACCATCTTTATTGGATAACGCGTCGCGCTCCGTTTGGTAAAGCGTCACTGATTGATGAAGATGTAGAGATCAATTTCCAAGAAGAAACAACACCTAATGACATCGTTTCGGTTATTGCGACGCAACCATTGACTGATAACGAAGAGTGGCATCGTATGAAACCAGGTGAGTTTGGTATTTTCCATTTTGGTGAACTTATCGATGGCAATTCTGCGGCGCTAAGGGATGTTGCTTTTGCTCCCAAAAAGGTCGCCAGTCAGGCACCTACAGAGCCTTTGGTTTAGCGTAACGAGCACTAATAATCCAACTCTTCAGAACAAAAAAAGGCCGATGTCTCCATCGGCCTTTTTATATCTTAGCGAAAGCTTATGCTAGCTGAGCTTTTACGTGTTCAACAATATCAGCCATCGCTACGGCTGTTTTCTCACCTGAGCGGCGGTTCTTATACTCGAAGTTGCCTTCTTTCATTGAACGGTCACCGATGACGATAGTGTGAGGAATGCCGATAAGTTCCATATCCGAGAACATCACACCTGGGCGTTCTTTACGATCGTCGAATAGAACTTCAATACCCATTGCTGTGAGTTCAGCATATAGCTTCTCTGCCGCTTGCTGTACTTCTTCTGATTTGTGCATGTTCATTGGTACGATAGCAACTTGGAAAGGAGCAAGTGCGTCAGGCCAGATGATGCCGTATTCGTCGTGGTTTTGCTCGATTGCAGAAGCCACTACGCGTGATACACCAATACCGTAACACCCCATCTCTAAGATGACGTTCTTACCATTAGGACCAAGAACGCCACAGTTCATTGCTTCCGAGTAAACGTTACCTAGCTGGAAGATATGACCGACTTCGATACCGCGTTTTAGCATTAGGGTACCTTGACCACATGGGCTTGGATCACCTTCAACAACGTTACGCAGATCTTCAACTTGGCCTAGCTCAACATCACGACCCCAGTTGATACCGAAGTAGTGTTTATCATCAATGTTCGCACCAGCACCAAAGTCGCTCATTACCGCTACAGTGCGGTCAACGATGAATGGTAGCTCAAGACCAACAGGGCCTAAAGAGCCCGGGCCTGCACCGATAAGCGCACGAATTTGCTCTTCGGTTGCCATCTCTAGAGGCGCTGCAACTTGCGGTAGGTTTTCCGCTTTCACTTCGTTCAGTTCGTGGTCGCCACGGATGATAAGTGCGATGATCTCAGCGTCTACTTCATCAGATGCTTTAACGAATAGAGTTTTAACCGTTTTCTCGATTGGTAGATCGAATTGCTCTACTAGTTCAGCGATAGTTTTCGCGTTTGGAGTGTCGACTAGCGTCATCTCTTGTGTTGGTTCTGCGCGATCGCCAGCAGGCGCTGCCGCTTCTGCTTTCTCGATGTTCGCTGCGTAATCAGACTCAGTAGAGAAGGCGATGAGGTCTTCGCCGCTTTCAGCCAGCACGTGGAACTCTTGAGAACCACTACCACCAATAGCACCAGAATCTGCCAATACAGGACGGTACTCAAGACCCATGCGGTCAAAAGCTTTACAGTAAGCGTCATGCATAGCTTGGTAAGATTTCTCTAGACCCGCTTTGTCGATATCGAAGCTGTACGCATCCATCATGCAGAATTCACGAGCACGCATTACGCCGAAACGTGGGCGACGTTCATCACGGAACTTAGTTTGGATTTGGTACAGGTTTAGCGGTAACTGCTTGTAAGAGCTCACTTCATTACGCACTAGGCTAGTGATCACTTCTTCAGCCGTTGGGCTAAGTACAAACGGACGAGTGTGACGGTCAGTAAAGCGTAATAGCTCAGGGCCCATCTTCTCGCTGCGACCTGTTTCTTCCCATAGTTCAAACGGCTGAACAACGGGCATCAAAGTTTCGACAGCGCCTGCATTGTCGATCTCTTGACGAACGATGTTTTCGACTTTACGCAGAACACGTAGACCGGTAGGTAGCCAGGTGTATAGACCTGAAGCCAGCTTACGGATCATACCTGCACGTAGCATGAGCTGGTGGCTCACTACTTCTGCGTCGTTTGGAGTCTCCTTCAGAGTAGAAAGAAGATAATTACTGGTACGCATTTAACTTATCCGTTTATTAAAGTTAGATACTCAAGCCGCAATGGATTGAAGTATGGAAGTCCCACAAGGGAAAATTGTTAGCCGCTTATAATATCAGCCAATTGCCTTTGTCAAAAGCTTTCAATCGCAGTAACCGTTATTAAGTTATCGGTGACCATGAACTTCACGTTAAGATCGAACAAATTTACCGCATATTCCTTACTGTCGGGCTTATTTTTTTTGTAGGCTGGGCGAGGATCCTGTGCCAAAACCTGTTCTATCACCGCTGTAACATACTCAGTCTCGTTGTGCTGCTGCAACTGAGATAAGGCGGCGGCTGAAAAGTTGACGGGATAAGTCTCGGGTTCTCCTTCAGCATAGCCTTCACTTGCTGCCGTAATCGCATCGGAGTAGGGGATGTAGGGTTTGATATCGATGATAGGTGTACCATCAACCAAATCGACATTTCCGAGCTCTAAGTAGATCTGATCCCCTTGTTTGGTGACTCCCTTTATTTTCACCGCAGACATACCTATACCGTTTGGTCTAAAAGTTGAACGTGAAGCAAAGACACCAATTCGTTCATTGCCGCCAAGACGAGGTGGACGAACGGTTGGCTTCCAGCCTGCGTCTAGATTCTGATCGAACAAAAATAGCAACCAAACATGAGAGAACTGCTCAATGCCACGCAGTGATTCAGGGCTGTTTGCTGCTCCTGTTAATCTGACACGAGAGCGGGCAGCGGACACTAAACCTGGTTGACGGGGAACGGCAAATTTCTCTTTGTATGGGCTTTCAATAAAACCGATCGGCTCTACGGAATACATGGTCTTCTTTACTCTGTGGATAGGGTTATAGCAAAAGTATCATAAAAAAAGCTTGCAATGATTGTTGAGAATGATTACTAATTAATATGTTATAACATAACAATTTGAGAGAGCTTATCATGCAAGCAAATATCCACCCACAATATCGAACAGTTGTTTTTCACGACACCAGTGTCGATGAGTATTTTCTGATTGGTTCTACGCTACAAACAGATCGAACAATCGAATGGAGTGATGGGAAAACCTACCCTTATTTCACCGTTGAAGTCTCTTCGAAGTCTCATCCTTTCTATACAGGTAAGCAACGAGTGATTCAAAAAGAGGGTCGTGTGGCGAACTTTAGACGTCGTTTCGGTCAGTTTGAAAAAGGAGACCAATAGATGAAAGTAGTGAAATCATTAAAGAGTGCCAAGAGTCGTCATCCTGACTGCCAGATCGTAAAACGTCGTGGGCGACTCTATGTGATATGTAAATCGAACCCAAGGTTTAAAGCAGTGCAAAAATAGTGCGACGGATGTTTGAGGTTGGTTTAAAAATCGTCAATTGACTCTTTTTTCTCAACAAGGGTTTTAATCGTCCAAGATGGTGTGCAATAGGTCACTCTCATCTTGGGCGCTTTCCTATCACCCTGAATCGAATCAAGAGGTTAGATTATGTTTCATTCTGATAGTAAATGCGTGGCATTGAACTATAATTCTGGATTTTGATTTAAAATTAGCCACGCTTGCTAATTTTTTGTTTATTTTTAGTTAAATTGAATTGAGTGTTACACACTTTGTAACATTTTGAATTTCTAATTGAGAGTTTTGTCGAGTAATCTCTGCCGGCATTTGGAACATTTTTGTCACATTTGCACAGGAATAACTACAAGGAGGGAACAGATGAGTTCATCTGCTTCGATTAAACAAAACTCGCCAAAAAAGCCGCTGTTTACACGCTTTCTTGATACTGTTGAATATTTGGGGAACCTTTTACCCCACCCAATCACTCTTTTCGCCATCTTCTGTTTAGCGATCCTAGTTACATCAGGCATTGCTGGTTACTTTGAAGTTTCTGTTATGGACCCTCGCCCGGAAGGCGCTAAGGGCCGTGCAGCAGATGGTATGATTCATGTTGTGAGCCTGCTTAACGCCGAAGGTCTCCAACTGATCGTTACTAACCTAGTTAAAAACTTTGTTGGTTTTGCACCGTTAGGTACAGTACTTGTTGCTATGTTAGGTGTGGCAATCGCAGAGCACTCTGGCCTTCTATCAGCTGCAATGCGCGGCATGGTAATGGGTGCGTCAAAGCGCATGGTTACAGTAACGGTAGTCTTCGCTGGTATCATTTCAAATACCGCGTCTGAGCTTGGCTATGTGGTTCTAATCCCACTGGCTGCAATGCTATTCCACTCTTTAGGTCGTCACCCTCTAGCTGGTCTTGCAGCAGCGTTTGCTGGTGTTTCTGGTGGTTACTCTGCGAACCTACTGATTGGTACCGTTGACCCGCTACTTTCTGGTATTACCGAAACCGCAGCACAAATGATTGATCCGACTTATACAGTTGGTCCAGAAGTTAACTGGTACTTCATGTTTGTGTCGACGTTCTTTATTGCTGCAATGGGTGCGTTTGTTACTGAGAAAATTGTTGAGCCTAAACTTGGCAAATACAATGATGAGGAAGCCTCGGAAGATCTGTCAAACGACTCTATGGGTAAACTGACGGATATTGAAAAGAAAGGTCTTAAATTAGCTGGTCTTGCTGTTGTTGTCGTTTCGGCGCTTCTTGCTTGGACGATTGTTCCTGCAGATGGTGTACTTCGTTCAGATGCGGGTACCGTTGCTGGTTCGCCATTCCTTAAGAGTATCGTAGCGTTTATCTTTGTCTTCTTTGCCATCCCAGGCTTTGTTTACGGCAAAGTAACGGGCACGATGAAGACGGATCGCGACGTGATCGATGCGATGGCTAAATCGATGTCTTCTATGGGTATGTACATTGTGTTGGTGTTCTTCGCTGCTCAGTTTGTTGCATTCTTTAAGTGGACTAACTTTGGTCAGGTATTTGCTGTTGCAGGTGCTAACTTCCTACAAGATATTGGTCTGACAGGCCCAATGTTGTTCTTCGCATTCATCTTGATGTGTGGCTTCATTAACCTAATGATCGGCTCAGCGTCGGCTCAGTGGGCAGTAACAGCACCTATCTTTGTTCCAATGCTAATGCTAGTGGGTTATGCGCCAGAAACGATTCAAGCTGCATACCGTATCGGTGATTCGACCACCAATATCATTACACCTATGATGAGCTACTTTGGTCTTATCCTAGCCGTAGCGACTCGCTACATGAAGAATCTAGGTATTGGTACACTTATCGCAACTATGCTTCCTTACTCTATTTGTTTCATCGTAGGTTGGAGTCTGCTGTTCTATGTGTGGGTATTTGTCTTGGGTCTACCTGTAGGTCCAGGTGCGGCAACGTATTACACACCTTAACCACGATACAGATATTGGTTAATTTCAAAGCCAGAGCATTCGCTCTGGCTTTTTTGTCAATGATGATTCGTGCAATTCGAGTTGACAAGTGAATGCGGTGAACTTTACTTACCTCTATAGCAGTGAGTTCGGAGGTTAAATGAAAATCAGACAGTGGTATCTCTTGCGGCTAAACAGCGCTTAACAGAATCGCTCAACTCTTTTGAGTTTCTTTGTTCATGATTCGACGTATCGCGTTATCTGCATTGTTTTTTGGGCTCGCTTTTAACGTTCGTAGTGAAGCGCCAATTCAACTCGTTACCCTTGAATACCCACCGTATATTGTCAGCCACGAAGATGAACTATCCGGGGTGGCGGTCGAATTAGTCGAAGCGGTATTTAAACAACTCAATGTTCCAATTTCTATCGAAGTATTGCCATGGGCGAGGGCGTTAAGTAATGTCCAATTTGGTCGAGCCGATGCAATTTTTACAGCATTTAAAAATCCACAAAGAGAACAGTTTGCCGATTTTAGTCACCAGATATTGTTCACACAAAACATCAGCTTAGTCGTGAAGACAAACAGTAATATCTCTAGTGACTTATTCTTAACCTCTGATTTATCCAATTCAACTATCTGCGTTGTTAACCGAGTGAGTTACGGCGCAAGAATGGACGCTTTACTTGCAGAGAGCCGTTTCAAAATGGTTTTTAGGCGTAACCATACTCGCGACTGTGCACATCTGGTGAGAACCGGACGGGCAGATATATGGGTGAATAACAGTTTTGGGGCTCGAAGTATCATTGCTAGTGAGGGGATGGATAAGGTGTTAGAAATCCTCTCTCCTCCTATTGAAGCGACACCCAGCTATATCGCTTTTTCTAAGTTGAGGGAACATGCTTGGCTGCGAGAGCGATTCGACGAGGCATTGCGAGAAATGAAACAAGATGGTCGCTATGAAGCCATTATTGATAACTATTTTGAACGTATCAAAAAGCCGGAACAAAAATAAAAGGGCTGACGAATCTCGTCAGCCCTTAGCGAATGTTTAAGCGAGTTGTGGATTACCAGCCTTTAACTACACCACCTTGGAAGATGTCTGATGCTGCGTTGTACACTTCTTCAGTTTGGTAAGACTTAACGAAGTTTTGTACGTTTTCAGCTTGGACATTGTCTTCACGAGCGACGATAAGGTTTACGTATGGAGACTCTTTGTCTTCAACGAAGATACCGTCTTTTTGTGGTGTCAGATTGATTGAGCTCGCGTATGTAGTGTTGATCACTGAAAGTGCAACGTCATCAAGTGAACGTGGTAGCTGAGCTGCATCAAGTTCTACAATTGTGATGTTTTTTGGGTTTTCAACGATATCACGAACCGTTGCTAGTAGACCGACGTCTTCGCGAAGTTTCAGAAGACCTTGTTGCTCAAGAAGCAGTAAAGAACGACCAAGGTTTGTTGGATCGTTTGGTACCGCAATACGAGCGCCATCTTGGATCTCTTCAACAGATGTTACTTGCTTAGAGTAACCTGCGATCGGGTAAACAAAGGTGTTACCCGCAATTGTCAGTTTGTAACTGCGGTCTGCTACTTGCTGATCAAGGTATGGTTTATGTTGGAATGCATTGATATCGATTGAACCGTCATCCAACGCTGCATTTGGTGTTACGTAATCGGTGAAAGTCACTAACTCAACCTCTAGGCCGAATTTTTCTTTAGCCACTTTTGCTGCTACTTCAGCAACTTGCGCTTCAGCACCAGCCATAACACCAACTTTGATTTTGCTTGTGTCGGCTTCTTTATCGCCACAACCTGCCAGAACCAGTGCAGACGCTGCTGCAGCGATAGCCAAAATACCTTTAAGACTGAATTTCATCACTATCTCCTTATAAATAAAATCTGTGATTAATGTTTAATTTATTATTAACGGTGATCGACGCGACGCACAATCGCATCACCAATAGATTGAATAATTTGTACCAGTACGATGAGCATGACGACTGTCACTGCCATGATCACCACATCGTAGCGGTGGAATCCGTAGCGAATGGCTACGTCACCTAAACCTCCACCTCCGACCGTTCCCGCCATTGCAGAGTAACTCACTAGAGTGACTAGCGTGATAGTGACGGAGTTGACGATAGTTGGCATTGCTTCTGGGAGTAATACCTTTGAGATGATCTGCAACGGTGTCGCGCCCATAGACTGCGCAGCTTCGACAAGTCCCGTTGGGACTTCAAGCAATGCGCCTTCGATAAGACGAGCGACAAATGGAATCGCACCTATGGTCAAAGGAACAATTGCCGCTGTTGTGCCGATAAAGGTTCCCACTAATAACTTAGTGACTGGAATGATCGCTACCATCAAGACAAGAAATGGTACAGAGCGACCAATGTTTACGATGGCACCAAGCGCACTATTGAGCTTAGTGTTTTCGAGCAGGCCATCTTTTTTAGTCGTGTGTAAAACAACACCTAACGGGATGCCTATTGCAAAGCCGACAATACCAGCGACAGCGACCATATAGAGAGTTTCAAGTGTTGCGCCAATAAGTAGGTTGCTGTTTAAGTTCAGCCACTGTGAAATTTCATTAAAGGACATAACCCAGTACCTCTACTTTTACGTTGTGTTCGCGCAGGAATTCAATGGCAGCATTATCGTCTTGTTCGTTGCCGAACAGTTCGGCGACCATCATGCCAAACTTAACGCCGCCAGCGTAATCGAGATCGGAACTCAAAATGCTGACATCAATATTGAATTTACGAGCAATCTGGCTCATGAGTGGTGCATCAACAGTCGCGCCAGTAAACTCTAAACGCACTAGTGGGTAGCTGTTCTCAACGCGCGTGTCCTGTAGACGAGCTTGGTAATCTTCAGGAATAGAAAGATCCAATGTTGAACGAATAAACTGGTGAGCTAGCTCGGTTTTAGGGTGCGCGAAGATCTCACCAACACTGCCTTTCTCTACCAATTCACCACCCCCAATAATAGCTACTTGGTGGCAAATACTTTTCACAACATCCATCTCGTGAGTGATCAGGAGAATGGTGATGTTAAGCTTGCGGTTAATCTCTCTGAGCAGCTCTAAAATAGACTGAGTTGTCGCTGGATCTAGTGCACTGGTGGCTTCATCACATAAAAGTACTTTAGGATCGCAAGCCAGTGCGCGAGCGATGGCAACACGCTGCTTTTGACCACCGCTAAGGTTAGCAGGGTAGCTTTCGTGTTTATCTTCTAGGCCTACCAACTTAAGTAGCTCTGTCACTTTTTGGTTGATATGCGCTTTATCTTTGCCCGCGAGCTCTAACGGCAGTGCCACGTTGTCATACACAGAGCGTGACGACAGCAGATTAAAATGCTGGAAGATCATCCCAATATTACGACGAGCTTCACTCAACTGAGATTTAGACAGCTTAGTGAGATCCACGCCATCAACCACGATCGAGCCTGTCGTTGGTGCTTCTAGCATGTTGACACAACGAATAAGCGTACTTTTCCCTGCTCCTGATGAGCCAATAACACCAAAGATTGTTCCTTGAGGAATATGAAGGTTTATCTCTTTCAAGGCGTGAATTTCCTTAGTGCCTTGGAAGAAAACCTTATTAACTTGATTAATTTCAATCATCGAGAAACCCACTATCAGATTGGATGAGCAGCAGAAGATTATTTTGAGCCACATCTCATTTACTAGAGGATGCTATGGGTTTGCGTGATTGGTGTCAATAGATATTTTTACGTCTAGACGTCTAAACGTATTTTTTGCCCAATCGTTTAGTAATTAGATAGTGATGAAAGAAATAAAGCGTGCAATAATTCTTATTAATCAAAGCAAAAACGAGAAGCATATTTTGGCAAAACCTGCAGTCTTTCTAGACCGAGATGGCGTAATCAACGTTGACCACGGCTATGTGCATGACGAACACGATTTTGAGTTTATTGAAGGTGTGTTTGAAGCGACGAAAAAGCTCCAAGAGATGGGCTATCTGCTTGTCCTTGTGACTAACCAGTCTGGTATTGCACGTGGCATGTTCAGTGAAGATCGTTTTCTATCACTAACTCAGTGGATGGATTGGAATTTCGTTGATAATGGCGTTGAGCTAGATGGGATCTATTACTGCCCTCATCATGCAGAGCAAGGTCAGGGTAAATATAAGGAAGATTGTGATTGTCGTAAGCCAAAACCTGGGATGTTTATCTCTGCTCGTGACTTTTTAAACATTGATATGGCCAACTCAGTGATGGTTGGTGATAAGGCGGAAGACATGATGGCGGCTGACGCTGCTGGTGTCGGAACTAAGATTCTTGTTCGTACTGGCAAACCAGTGACTGAGAAAGGTGAAGCGTTAGCCTCAGTGGTACTCGATAGCATTAAGCAAGTACCAGACTATCTCGTCAAGTAAACAAAATCAGGTTGTCCGCTGTAATCTTGTCAGGAGGGAATCATGAAATCTAGAGTGTTACTCACGGCGATGATTGGACTCGTTTTAACAGCGTGTTCTTATAATGCTGTAGAGCGTGATAGTGCCTATCAAGGTGATTTCGAGTTTTATCAGTGCAGTGCAGATAAAACCTTCAAAGTCGCCTTTATGCCCAATCAACCTTTGGCATTACTGAGGTTACCAGAGCATGACTATAGACTGGTTCAAGTTCCTTCTGGCTCAGGGACAAAATACATTCTTGATGATGGCACGGCGCAGGCCCTCAACCCAGTGACCCTCTTTACTAAGGGCAGTGAAGCTCGCTTAGAGCTAGGGCGTGTCGTGTATAAAAATTGTATCAGCCAATAAATGTGTTCGGATAGTATTAAGGAGGCGTTCGCCTCCTTTTAACATTTAACTATTAGACCCAATAAATAACCTATGAGCAAAAAATTAACCATTCTTGATATAGCTAAGCTGTCTGGTGTCGGTAAGTCGACGGTGTCTCGCGTCTTGACCAATGATCCTAAGGTGAAGCCTGAAACTCGAGCCAAAGTTGAGCAGGTGATTCAAGAGTGTGGTTATGTGCCATCAAAATCTGCACAAGCCATGCGTGGAGGCAGCCAGAAGGTGGTTGGGGTCATCATATCTCGCCTCGATTCGCCATCAGAAAATAAAGCCGTCGGCAGCATGCTAAGTACCTTATACGATGCAGGCTATGATGTTGTTATTATGGAGAGCCAGTTTGATCGCGAGAAAACCAATGAACATCTCGATGTCCTGAAAAAACGAAATGTAGATGGTGTTATTGTGTTTGGCTTTAGCGATTTCGATATTTCCAAGCTGGCGAGCTGGAAAAACTGCTCAGTCGTTATTGCCATGGATACAGATCAAGTCTCTTCTATCAACTACGACAACACGCAAGTGATCACCAAAGCTCTGGAATATTTGCAGAAAAAGTCACTCCAACACATCGCATTTATCGGAGTCTCACCGAGCGATAAAACAACGGGAAAGCTACGTTTAGAGGCATACCTAAATTGGTGTGAACAGCACGCAATTAAAGCCCATTATCAAACAGGACAACTCAATCATGAAAGTGCCTACTTACTGGTTGATAGCGTACTCGACGCCCGAACAGAAGCGATTGTTTGTGCCAGTGATACGTTGGCACTTGGTGTGATAAAACGCCTTCAAGAGCTCGACAGAGAAGATGTCGTGGTGACAGGGGTAGGGGGAAATGAACTACTTTCTTTCCTTTTTCCAAAAGTCTTTAGCATTGATCCAGGTTATTCCCTTGCGGGAGAAAAAGCCGCTAATTTATTGATCTCTCAAATAAATGGTGAGCTGAAACAGGTTCATATCACTCAGCAGCCGCTTGCTCTCTAAGCCGTTATTTTCAAAGTGAATTAAAATTATACTGTGATCTCATTCAATTAATGGGACTGTTCCCATTTTTATCTAGTATTGGATCTGACACTATAATAAGCACAAATGGGAACATTCCCATAATTATAAAAACAGGTCAGTTTGTAAGTCTGATGTTGATTTAGACATGAATGAGAATCCAATTAGGGTGGACATGGATATGAGTAAGATTGCGAAACAAGAAGTTGAGCGTCTGATTGAGTTAGTCGGTGGACGCGATAATATCGCGAGCGTAAGCCACTGTTTAACGCGTCTTCGCTTTGTACTAAACAATACTGAGCAAGCCGATGAGAAAGCATTAGAAGCGCTGCCAATGGTAAAAGGTTGCTTTACCAATGCGGGGCAGTTTCAAGTGGTTATCGGTACTGAAGTCGATGAAGTGTATAAAGTTCTGATTGAACTGACCGGACAAAAAGCGGCATCGAAAGATGAGGCTAAACTCGCGGCTCGCCAAAACATGAACATCCTAGAACGTGGAATCTCCCATTTAGCTGAAATTTTTGTTCCGCTTCTACCTGCGATTATTACGGGTGGTTTAATTTTAGGCTTCCGTAATGTCATTGGTGACATCAAGATGTTTGATGGCCAGACTCTGACTGAAATCAGTCAATTTTGGGCAACGGTGCACAGCTTCTTGTGGTTAATTGGCGAAGCCATTTTCTTCTTCCTTCCCGTTGGTGTGTGTTGGTCTACGGTGAAAAAGCTGGGGGGTACACCGATTTTAGGCATCACATTGGGTGTGACGCTTGTCTCTCCTCAATTGATGAATGCGTATTTGATTGGTAAGCAAGTACCAGAAGCATGGGACTTCGGCCTCTTTGTCATTGAGAAGGTGGGTTATCAAGCTCAGGTTATCCCTGCGATGTTAGCAGGTGTTGCACTCGCCTTTATCGAAACCAATTTGAAACGTATTGTTCCGTCTTACCTCTACCTAGTTGTTGTCCCATTTGTATCCATTATCGTATCTGTGGTTCTGGCGCACTCGCTAATTGGTCCATTTGGTCGAGTTCTGGGTGATGGTGTGGCTTTTGCCGCAAAAGCAGCAATGACGGGTGACTTTGCAGTCATTGGTTCAATGGTATTTGGTTTCCTCTATGCGCCACTCGTTATCACGGGTATTCACCATACGACCAATGCCGTGGATCTTCAGTTGATGCAAGATCTTGGTGGTACCCCTATCTGGCCTTTGATTGCTCTGTCAAACATCGCTCAGGCCTCAGCAGTTGTTGGAATCATTATCATCAGTAAAAAACATGGCGAACGTGATATCTCGGTACCAGCAGCAATCTCTGCATACCTAGGTGTCACGGAACCCGCAATGTACGGTATTAACCTTAAATACAAATTCCCTATGCTTAGTGCCATGATTGGTAGCGCAGTTGCCGCGGCAATCTGTGGTAGCGCTGGCGTGATGGCAAATGGTATTGGTGTGGGTGGCTTACCTGGCATTCTCTCAATCCAACCACAGTTTTGGGGCATTTATGCTGTCGCGATGCTCGTCGCAATCGCTCTTCCAGCAGTGTTAACTCTGTTCTTCTATAAGCGCGCACAAATGAAGGGCGAATTGGAGCCTGTGAACGCGTAATTCAGCAATACATTTAGGAGCGGGCAGTCACCGCTCCTCTTTTCAAAGATTCAATTTTTATTTGGTAAGTGAGTTTAGAAATGACAGCTATGGCTAAAGATCCAAATTGGTGGAAAACCGCTTCGATCTATCAAATTTATCCCAAAAGTTTCTGTGATAGCGGAAGTAAGGGAACGGGGGATATTCAAGGCATTATTTCTAAGCTCGACTATCTAAAGCGCCTTGGTGTCGATGCAATCTGGCTGACTCCAATTTACCAGTCACCAATGATTGATAATGGCTATGATATTTCGGATTACTACGCCATTAACTCAGATTTTGGCACTATGGCCGATTTTTATCAGTTGCTTGAGCAAGCCCATCAACGTGGTATTCGTATCATTATGGATATCGTCGTGAATCACACCTCAACTGATCACCACTGGTTCCAGTCTGCGTTGGGCGACAAGAACAGCCCATATCGTGACTACTATATTTGGCGAGATCCGGTTGATGGAGAGCGACCAAATAACTGGCAATCAAAATTTGGCGGAAGTGCTTGGGAACTCGATCAACAAACGGGACAGTATTTTCTGCATCTATTTGCTCAGCAGCAAGCCGATCTGAACTGGGAGAACCCTCAGGTTCGCGCTGAAGTCAAACAGGTGATCAGCTTCTGGGCTGAAAAAGGGGTCGATGGCTTCCGTCTTGATGTGATTAACCTGATTTCTAAGCAGCAAGACTTTCCGAACGATGATATTGGTGATGGACGTCGTTTTTACACCGACGGCCCTCGTGTTCATGAGTATCTCCGAGAGATCAGTTCAGCGGTATTTCAAAAGTATGGCAGCGTTACCGTTGGTGAGATGTCTTCGACAACACTGGAGCATTGTCAGCAATACTCGTCATTAGATAACAAAGAGTTGTCGATGGTGTTCAACTTCCACCATTTGAAAGCGGATTACCCAAATGGAGAAAAGTGGACCAAGGCGCCTTTTGACTTTATCCAGTTAAAACAAATTTTCAACCACTGGCAAACGGGTCTTAATGGCAAAGGGTGGGGGGCACTATTCTGGTGTAACCATGACCAACCTCGAGTGGTAAGCCGTTTAGGTAATGATCAACTGTATCGGGTTGAATCCGCAAAAATGTTAGGCGCATCAATACACATGATGCAGGGGACGCCTTATATTTATCAAGGCGAAGAGATTGGAATGACCAATCCTGGCTATACCCGCATTGATCAGTACCGTGATGTTGAAAGTACCAATATGTACGACATTATGGTCAATCAGCAAGGCGTCTCACACGACGATATGATGGCTATTCTGGCACAAAAGTCTCGCGACAATGCCCGCACACCGATGCAGTGGAATGATGACAAGTTTGCTGGTTTCTCCAAAACGACACCGTGGCTAGAAGTGGCAGAAAACTACCGTGAAGTGAATGCCAAGTCGGCCGTAGAGGACGAAAACTCGGTATTTTATTTCTATCACAAGCTGATTGAGTTACGTAAAGAGTGGGATGTGATCACGACAGGTGATTATCTGGACCTTTACCCGAATCATGAAGCGATATTCGGTTATCGACGCCAAAGCCAAACCGCCACTTTGATCTGTCTAAACAACTATTATGGTCAAGAGACAGAGTGTATCTTGCCTGACAACTTCGATGTGTCACGTGCTAGGTACCTGTTGGCTAACTATGCTGAGCTTAGACCGCAGGTAGACAAGGTGCAGAAACTCAGACCTTACGAAACACGTATTATTTTAGTGGAAAGCTAACACCCCCTAGTCGTGTTTGCTTCATCAGATCCTATTGGTTCTGATACTTGCCCCGCATTGTCGGGGCTTTTTTGTTGGACTCTTAATAGATAGAGATGGATGTGACTTTGTAGAGACGAAAAAAAACCAGCTCGATGAGCTGGTTTCTTCAATATGGTGGAGGGGGACGGATTCGAACCATCGAAGGCAGTGCCAGCAGATTTACAGTCTGATCCCTTTGGCCACTC
>NZ_JBNJOJ010000016.1:0-98527 GCF_050113655.1 Vibrio sp. TRT 29B02 | reverse complement strand
AAACTGCCGTTAGTGACCACTTGTAGGTCATCACCAATATTGATCACTAGGTTGCTATTGGCGGAATGGTCGTTATCACTGTCGACAGCATAGACTGGAATGCTGACCGCAAGGGTGTCTTGTCCTTGAGTCGCGTGATCCACTTCTTGATGTAATGTGACGCTGTACTCACCAAGATTGTTTTGGTCGAGGTTAATCGTCAGTACTTCGGTTTTGCTACCATCACCGGCAGTGATATAACCGCGATAAACGCCCGCTGATACTTCTTCAAGCACCACATCCTTACCACCTGATGTCAGCGTTGAGGAATCATTAAACGCCTTAACATCAATGCCCATCGCGACGACTTTGTCACTGCCTGTGGTAAAGTCAATCGTACCCGTCGCTGTGATATCAGTGTCACCAACACCAGAGCCATCGCTCAGGCCAGCTTCAAATACGTCTACTGATGTAATGCTGTCGATGACTGGATTTTTGCCGTCTGCAATCGCAAGACCCACGGTGCTGGTCAGCGTGTCGCCGTCTTTATCGGTGACGGTAACAACGATGGTGTGAGTAATCGTATCGCTGGTTTTGTGATTAAGATTGCTGTTTGCAATAAATGATAACTGACCATCTGCGGTGATCTTGACCGTACCGTCAGTAACGGCATATTCGGTTTTGCCCTCTTCGAGCGTGTACTCTTTACCATCAAAGGTAAACGACGTTACTTGGCCATTATCCGCCCCGGCCTCAGTAATCACATCAATTTCATTGCTGGTTTCAGTGGCGCCAAAATCTGGTTCTGTGACAGTCAAACTACCGTCGACAACGACCTGAACATCGTCGCCAACGTTAATCACTAGTTGAGAGCGTTGTGACTGGTCGTTATCTGCATCAATCGCGAATACGGGTAGCGGAATAGCGATCGAATCCATGCCCTGCTGCCCCTGATCAAGTTCATCCAGAAGCTCTACTTTGTAATCCGCGCTAAATGAAGTGTCACTGTTGGTCACATCACCGATAGTGATCTTAAGTACATCAACTCGCACACCTTCAAGTAAGATATAACCTGAATAAACACCCGGCTGGCCATCAACGGCTTCCAGAATAATAGTTTGACCTTGCGAGGTGATCGCTGAATCCTGCTGCGCCGCATTAAATGCATCAACATCAATCTGCAGTTCAGTTACCTTGTCGCTCCCTAAGGCACCATTAAGCGTCCCTTCAAATTCCGTATTCGTTGCCCCAACACCCGATCCATCATTCAGACCCGCTTCAAAAACATTGGCGCTATCAATCGCAGTAAATTCAGCATTGGCACCATCCCCGATGGTGACCTGAGCATCAATTGGCGTTCGAATCGAGTTGCCGCCACTATCTTTACCTTCAATTTCGAAAGACACGACAATCTGATCATTATCGAAAGCAACCTGACCGCCAGCAACAGAAGGAACATGGTCAATTGGCTGAGAAATCGTGGTGGTAAGTTCAAGAACAACGTCTTTACCAAGATTGCTGGTATCGATATCAATGCGGAGTACTTCTTCGCCACCTAAAACGCCAACAATCGCATTTTCACTGGCGTTGTAGCTGAACGTAACGGGCTGCCCATTAGAAGTGATATCGCTATTCAACTCACTTAAAAGAGATGCTAGCGAAATAGCGTTGGGAATAAACGAAGTGGGATCAAGCGGTAAGTCGCCAGCCAAAATCGTAGCTGAGCTTGTGATCGTTTGTGGGTAAGTACCTTGAGATAAAGATCCTTCAACCAAAGATTCGCTTACGCTTTCCCCGCCAGCAGCAAAGACTAATGGTCTATCCTCTTCATCGGTTTCATCAAGGTTATTGGACGCAAAAGCAGAGGTTTCGAAGAAGGTGCTTGCTAGCACTTCTGCACCATTATAATCAATGGTCACAAAACCTGCGTTTGCAGAACCTGCTCCGCCGCCAGCGGCAGTCGCTTCAAGTAATTCTGTAGGGTCCGCGCCGGCTAAAATAGCTTCTTGAATGGCGGCTAGTTCCGCTTCATCGAACGCACCGTCACCAAGGTTAGCCAGCTCAAAATTGACTTCGCCGGCAATAGGAACCGCCCCCCATTCACCCACATCGGGCTCAATAGCGATGGCATTTGAATCGAGATGATATGCGGCCGTTGGCGACTCCATCACAATAGTCGACTGATTCGCCGTAATCACTATCTCATTTTTTGCAACCGTGTCACCGACTTCGGCTTTACGTGCTTTCCCATCCGGAGAAACAATAACTACATCACCAGAAATTTCTTTAATCACAGCAGCTTGGCGCAAAACATCCACGTCCATAAACGGTTCCTCACTACATCTCCCTCATGAAATATCAAGGGGATGGAAACACTTGGTATCATTTTATTTATCGGATTAAAATAGCAAAAATCGCAGCTTATTCCAGCGATTATTTGAGTCATTTATAAACAGTAATATTGCTAATTATAACGTATTGCACATTATTTAGGCTGTCGGGGCGATTGATAGTAATTTTTCATGCAAATAATTGATAAAAGTTTCAAAAATGAGAATACATGCTCCCATTTACCAACATGCGTCCCAATAAGAATGACTCACTAATGTCCTCCTCTAGTAAAAGATAATGTGACCACTCTCGGAATTTAGGGCGTAGATGATGGGAATGATGTTGGCCACAACTTGCTAGGTTAGAGTATTTAGCCACCAATACGATGACCTCAAGGATGTAACGTGAAACGCCCATTTGTGCCCAACACTATTATGCTTGCTGTACTGTGCAGTTTTCCTGTATTCGCCAGCCCTACGCTTACGTTGTCGACCACGACAACCAGTCGAGATGTCCCACTTTCGGCTTCTGAACCGGTCGTTTTATCTTTAAACAAGGAGAGCTACCAGCTCACGATTTCCGGCATAGAAGGAACATGCAAAGCGCCAGAGAATCAAAAAGTGAAATTTCGTCGCCCACTGTCTCTAAGCTGCGGAAAGGACACCATTCTTCCCCTAAATATTCGTTTTAGTGGCGACTATGCCTTTAGCTTAGATCCTGAACTCAATACCTTGACTGTCGCTCGACAGGCGACAAAAAGTGACAAAACATTTAATCGACCGATCCCTGATGTTCAGTGCCGTCAGTATTCCGGAAAAGAGGTCACCATTAACCTTGGTGACACGTTTGCAGAAGGTACCCAGCTAAGAGATGCATTAAGCGGGAAAATGGTGACAGTATCCAGCAACACCGTCACTCTAAAACCCGCTAAGAGCAGTGGCGGTTTAGTCCTCTTAGAGCCTGTCGTGTCTCCCGAGAACACACCTCAATTTAGCTACCACAATGCCAATATCTACTTTGTTATGGTCGACCGCTTTAACAATGGCGACACCGACAATGATCACAGCTACCAACGTCAAAAAGACCAACAACAAGAAGTGGGCACTTTCCATGGTGGTGACCTCAAGGGGGTAATTAGCAAGCTAGACTACATCAAGAGCTTAGGTACAGACGCTATTTGGCTGTCGCCAATTGTTGAACAAGTGCATGGTTTTGTCGGTGGCGGAGAGAGCGGTAGTTTTCCCTTCTATGCTTACCATGGCTACTGGACTCGCGACTTCACCAAAATAGATCAAAACTTCGGCAGTGAAGAGGATCTGCGCACTCTGGTTTCTGAAGCACATAAACGCGGCATCAAGGTTCTTCTGGATGCGGTCGTCAACCACTCAGGTTACGCCACTCTGGCAGACATGCAGTTCGACAACTTGCAGGTTACCCGCAGCGATGCACTACCAGATAGTTGGGCAGAGTGGAAACCGCAACCCGAGCAAAATTGGCACAGCTACAACAATCATATCGATTATCAAAGCGATCAGTGGATTAATTGGTGGGGCCCTGATTGGATACGAGCAGGGCTGCCTGGTTACTCTCAACCCGGAAGTAGCGACACCACAATGAATCTAGCGGGTTTACCCGATTTTCGCACCGAGTCTTCCAAGTTTGTTCGCCCGCCTCAGTGGTTGCTCAACAATCCTGATACACGTGTGGTGAATAGAGACAACTACACCGTCTCTGACTACTTGGTAGAGTGGCAATCTGACTGGGTGAAGCGCTTTGGAATCGATGGCTTTCGGGTCGACACGGTCAAACACGTAGAGGGTGACGTATGGCTCAAGCTCAAACAAGCTGCGAGTGACGGTTTATCCACATGGAGAGAACAGAATGGCCAGCAAGGTCTGCCATTTTGGATGATGGGCGAAGTATGGGGTCATTCGGCCTATCGCTCACCTTATGCTGACCAAGGCTTTGATGCTTTGATTAACTTCGATATGCAGAAAAAACTTGATAAAGGTGCAGCATGTTTCTCTCAAATGCAGGAGGTTTACCAAAACTACGCAGACTCGATTCAGTCAACGCCAGACTTCACCCCTGTAAGTTATATGTCTTCTCACGATACCGAGCTGTTCTTTAACCGCTTCAAATCGTTCGACATGCAGCGCAATGCGGCCAATGCTCTCCTGCTAAGCCCAGGAGCGGTACAGATCTATTATGGTGATGAAGTGGGCCGTGAGCTTGGGCCTTATGCGGATGATTTTCATCAAGGCACTCGCTCTGACATGGTGTGGAAATTGGATAGTGAAAGAAAACAACTGCTTTCTCACTGGCAGAGTCTCGGTCAGTTCCGTCAAAAACATCCTGCCATTGGCGCGGGCAAACACCTACAAATTATGAATGACAACGCTTACGTATTTTCAAGAACCTTAGGTGAAGATAAGGTGATTGTAGCCTATATGGGCCGATAGTCATTAGAGCTAAAGCCAGACGTTGGCGGGCAACGATTAGCCAACAAACAAAAAAAGCTCCCTCGGGAGCTTTTTCTCTCTATACAGTGATGGCTACTTGCTGTTACGGCGCTCTGCGACCGCATCCGCCAATTGACGAAGCACTTTTTCAGTATCTTCCCAACCAATACAAGCATCGGTAATAGACTGGCCGTAGGTTAACTCTTCACCTTCCACCAAATCTTGACGACCTTCAACCAGATGCGACTCGATCATGACGCCAAAGATCGCCTCTTCACCACCAGCAATCTGGTTAGCGACATCTTCTGCCACGACCATCTGACGCTGGTACTGCTTAGAGCTGTTTGCGTGACTGAAATCAATCATCACTTTTTGAGGCAGGCCAGACTGCGCTAGCTCTTGCTTAATTGCGCTCACGTGTTCAGCACTGTAGTTCGGTTCTTTACCACCACGAAGGATGATATGACAATCAGGGTTGCCTGCTGTTTCAATGATCGCTGAATGACCATACTTAGTTACAGATAGGAAGTGGTGTGATGCACTTGCTGAACGAATCGCATCAGAAGCGATCTTAATGTTACCGTCTGTACCATTTTTAAAGCCTACCGGACATGAGATACCCGAAGCCAACTCACGGTGAACTTGAGACTCAGTGGTACGTGCCCCAATCGCACCCCAACTGATTAAGTCAGCCACGTATTGCGGTGAAATCATATCAAGGAACTCACTCGCCGTAGGCATGCCCATATCGGTAAGATCAAGCAGTAGCTTACGACCCATACGCAGACCATCATTGATTTTAAAGGTATCATTTAGGTACGGATCGTTAATCAGGCCTTTCCAGCCAACGGTTGTACGTGGTTTTTCAAAGTAAACACGCATCACCACTTCTAGACGATCTCCCAGTTCATCACGAAGAACTTTGAGTCGTTTGCCATATTCGATTGCTGCGTCAGGATCGTGAATTGAACATGGACCGATAATAACCAGCAGGCGATCATCTTCGCCTTTTAGAATATTCGAGATGGCTTCACGCGAGCGAAACGTGGTCGAAGAAGCTGATTCAGTCGCTGGAAACTTCTCTAAAACCGCAACTGGCGGTAATAACTCTTTTACTTTATTAATTCGTACATCATCTGTCTGAAACATTGCTTACTTCTTCCTATTTCTCTTGGTTGAACGCTACACCAAAATTGGGCGGTGAAAAAACGTTCAGCTTTTCTTGTTCCTGTTCCCTGTAACTTATCTATCAAAAACCAAGGTTGCAACCACTATTTTAAATAAAAGGCAATATTTTTGGCATTTTTACATTTTACACAATGTGTAAAGCTATAGTTACACCCAATAAAAACAACCAATACCACTGGTCTTTGTAGTAATACTCTTACGTACAAGATGCAATACGTTGCTGATATTGTTAAGGTAAGTAGATAATTAAAATTACGATAAGATCAGGCATGAAAGCCATTGAGTTTAGTAACGTCGATAAATGGTACGGTGAATTTCACGCACTAAAGGGCATTAACCTTAGTGTGGTTAAAGGCGAGATTTTGGTGGTATGCGGCCCTTCAGGTTCGGGTAAGTCAACCTTAATCCGCACAGTCAATGGACTTGAATCGATTTCTAACGGATCGATTTCCGTTCTCGGTGACGACCAATCCCTACCCAAAGCGGGTAAAGTGGGCATGGTGTTTCAACACTTTAATTTGTTCCCTCACCTGACTGTGCTCGAAAACCTGACCCTGGCCCCCATCAGAACACTCGGTTTGTCAAAAGCACAAGCTAACCAGCGAGCAATGCATTTTCTCAGTCGGGTAAACATTGAACAGCAAGCCGACAAATATCCAGTACAACTTTCGGGGGGCCAGCAGCAGCGCGTGGCAATTGCGCGCTCTCTGTGTATGCAGCCTGAGATTTTACTCTTCGACGAACCAACCTCAGCTCTCGATCCAGAAACCATTCAGGAAGTGCTCGACGTTATGGTTGATCTGGCTAACGACGGTATCACTATGATGTGTGTGACGCACGAGATGGGCTTCGCCCGCAAAGTGGCTGACAGGGTGATCTTTATGGATCAGGGCGAGATTCTGGAAATCAACTCACCAGAGCAGCTGTTCTCTCAACCAAATCACCCAAGAACTCAACAATTCCTACAACAGATTTTGAGTCACTAGTCGATGATAAAAGTATTAAAACCTGTTTTATCAGCGCTGCTACAAATCACTCTTTTGCTCGTCGGCATAGTTTGGTTACTAGACTCTGGCGCCAAGAGTATTGGCTACCAATGGCAGTGGCATCGCGTGCCAGATTACATCCTGTTTTTCGAAGATGGAGAGTGGTGGCCTGCCGAACTGCTAGAGGGTCTGCTAGTTACAATTAAAATATCAGCGCTAAGCTTGGCTTTCACGCTCTTGATCGGGCTGACAACCGCAGCACTAAAACTTTCCGACTCTTGGGTTGGTCGAGGGCTGGCCAACATTTATATCGAAGTGATCCGTAATACACCGCTACTGGTTCAGATCTACCTACTCTATTTTATATTCGGTCCTGTAATCGGTCTTGATCGATTTGCCACCGCGGTATTAGCACTCTCTCTTTTCCAGGGAGCCTATACAGCGGAAATATTTCGTGGCGGACTAAACAGTATCCCCAAAGGTCAGTTTGAAGCAGCAAAATCACTTGGTCTGAGTCGATTTTTCACTTTCTATGATGTGATATTGCCGCAACTGTTACAACGAACGTTACCGCCGTTGACCAATGAAGTCGTTTCTTTAATCAAAAACTCTTCAATCGTTAGTGTGATGGCGATTTTTGATTTAACGACTGAAGGGAGAAATATCGTTTCTGAAACAGCAATGCCATTTGAAATCTGGTTCACTGTCGCTGCAATCTATCTCACTCTGACACTCATGCTGTCAGGGCTTTCTGCTTGGATGGAACATAAACTTGGCGCTAGTTGGCGTACACAATAAAGGAAAATTACTATGCGAAACATTGCAAGAGCGTTATTAAGGGGTAAAGGTTTTAAAGCCGCAATTACCGCACTGTTAGGCCTGGCTATTAGCTTGCCAAGTCTGGCATCTGACACTCCGAATCTTGATAAGATTAATGAGCGCGGAACCCTAAGAGTTGGTATGTCGACTTTCGTCCCTTGGGCAATGCGAGATAAACAGGGTGATTTAATCGGCTTTGAAATTGATGTCGCTAACCGACTGGCAGCCGATTCAGGTTGGAAAGTTGAGTTTGTCCCTACTGCTTGGGATGGCATTATTCCAGCGCTATTGGCGCAAAAGTTCGACGTTATCATAGGTGGCATGAGCATTACTCCGGAACGCGCCAAAAGTGTCCTTTTCACCTCTCCATATTCTCATTCAGGCGTTCAGGTAGCAGCGAACAAAGAGTTAGCTGAAGGTTTTTCTCAGCTGAGTGACTTCGATTCACGCCGAGTAAAAATCGCCGCTCGCCGTGGGGCATTTACTGTACAGGTCGCACGAGAAACTTTCCCGAAAGCGAAAATTCTTCAGTTTGATGACGACGCCCAAGCGTTCCAGGAAGTGCTTAACGGCAACGCGCACGCAGTAATAGCGTCGAGCCCTAAGCCTGAACATGAAACAGTGAAAAACAGCGATAAGCTTTTTATTCCTTTCACCGATCGTTTGTCTAAGGGTAACGAAGCATTTGCCGTGCGCTTAGGTGAAAGTGACAAAGAAGCTTTCTTTAACAGTTGGATTCAGGCACGTACTGAAGATGGCTGGTTGAAAGAGCGTTACGAGTACTGGTTCTCTACTCTTGATTGGCAGAACCAAATCGCCTCAGGTCAATAATCACATTAGCCCTGGCCACTTATATTAAGTGACTAGGGCTACAACTAGGAAGTAGCACTAGGTGTCTAAAGCGAAATCACTCCCTCAGCCATCATTAGCCGCGACGAAACGCACATTTAACAAGCTCGATATTGTACTGATTATGATCTTGATCGCCGCTGGATTCTGGCTCTATCAACGTTCAGTCGTGGGAATAAACTATAATTGGCGCTGGCATGATGCGATTGAGTTAATCTTTACTCCTCGCTCAGATGGCTCACTGCCCTACTTTTTTCAGGGATTGATTTCGACGCTGCGCATTAGTATTTGGGGAATGTTGTTGGCATTAGGCTTAGGCACCGCCTTGGGTATAGCAAGACGCTCGAGGATTGCAATCTTGCGCATCCCTGCCAATGCATTCGTTCAGTTAATTCGCAACATACCACCTTTGGTATTTGTGTTTATTTTCTATTTCTTTATTTCTAACCAGTTAATCCCTTTACTTGGACTTGACCAGATCCTTCGCCAACACAGCGGCGAAATAAACGTGGTTCAAAACTTTCTGTTTGGTCCGGCAAGCCTGTGGGAAAACCTGCTGTCCGGGATTCTTTGTGTTGGTCTGTTGTCTTCAGCGTATGTTGCCGAAGTGGTGCGCTCTGGCCTGAGCAGCATCGCCCAAGGACAGTGGGAAGCGGCTGACTCTTTAGGTTTATCTTCTTGGGCAAAATACCGCTACGTCATTGCACCACAGGTATTAGCAGCGATCACCCCTGCGCTGGCGGGACAGGCAATATCCTTAATAAAAGACACCTCGATTGTGTCACTGATTTCGATTCAGGAAATGACGTTTGTCGGTACCGAAATTGCCAACTCTTCTGGCTTAATTTTTGAAATCTGGCTGATCGTCGGACTGGCTTATTTCACCCTGTGTATGTCCTTGTCGCTGCTGTTTAAGGGTATTGAAAAGCGCAGTCTCAAGCATCTGCAGCGCTAACCACTTCAACCTGAGACCAGCGATTACATAAAGTAATGATCAATCAATAGAGCGACGAACAGCAGCATCAAGTGGTAGATAGAAAACACGAACGTCTTAATCGCCCGACTTGGTTCATCGCTAAACTTAAGTTTCCAGGCATGCCATACAAACATCGAGCAGAGTATCGATGAAGCCGTAAGATAAAAGACGCCTGCCATTTCGACCAAAAACGGTAACAAGCAGATTAAAAACAGCAGAATCGTGTAGAGCAGAATGGAGGTTTTGGTGTACTCGACCCCATGAGTTACTGGCAACATCGGGATATCTGCTTTGGCATAATCTTCTTTACGATGGATCGCCAAAGCCCAGAAGTGCGGTGGCGTCCAGATAAAGATAATCATCACCAGCAACCAGGCATGAGCATGTAGCTCGCCGGTCACTGCGGTCCAGCCTAATAGCGGTGGCATCGCACCAGCGATACCTGCAATAACAATGTTTTGCGGTGTCGCTCGTTTTAAATAGAGGGTGTAAACCACCGCATAGCCAAGCAAGCTAGCAAAGGTCAGCCAAGCCGTTAATGCATTCACTCCGGCGTAAAGCACAACAAACCCCACAACACCTATCGCCAGCGCAAACATAAATACATGACTCGATTTAATCTCACCAGAAGGCAGTGGGCGCTGATAGGTTCGAGCCATAATGGCATCAATACGCTGATCGATAAGATGGTTAAATGCGGCGGCAGAGCCCGCCATCAGTCCAATTCCAGTCAGTCCAAGTATGGTATAAGTCGCAGGCAAAGTACCCGGTACTGCGAAACACATCCCGACCAAGGCAGTCAGCAACATTAGCACCACCACCTTCGGTTTGGTCAGCGCCAGATAGCTGCGCCATAATGCTCGCGGTTCCACATGGGTGGCAGAAATAGATTTACTCATGAGCATTCTCCTTACGGTACAGGCGTGCACTAGGTGAAGTGAGCGATTCAGATTGCCAAAGCAGATAGTTAGTCCGTAATACAATGATCAGCAACATTGCCGCACCAAGGTTATGTGCGACGGCAACCACGAGAGGTAAGCTCAGCACAACGTTGCCAATTCCTAGTGCAATTTGCACCACTAACATAATCAATAATGAGATGGTGACCTTACGAAAATCGGTTACTTGGGTTGCCCATAAGCGATAGGCCAGAGCCGTAACCATTAAGGTAACCAACAGAGCGCCAAAGCGATGGGTGACATGAATCGTCATTCGAGCACCATAATCCAGCGTTCCGAATTCATAACTTTCTTGTTTAGGCTGAATCAACTCAAATGCTCGCGGGAAGTCGAGATAAGCGACCCAATCTCCCTGACAAATCGGCAATGTGGTACACATCAACGCAGCATAGTTAGACGATGTCCAGCCACCCAGAGCAATCTGACCGATGACCATCAGCAAGGTCGCACCAGCTAACAGTCTCAAGCCATTGTCGTTACTCGCCTGCGAGGGTAAGCGATTCCGATCGTTAGCCTGAAGTTTCCAGTGAGTAATGGCCAATAAGCTAAACAGAGTAAACCCTCCGAGCAGATGGCCCATCACCACAATCGGCATCAGTTTCATAGTGACAGTCCACATACCCAGTAGGGCCTGAAATATCACCACGACGGATATCGAGGAAGCGAGTAGGTACGATAGCTGACGACTCTTGATCGCGATAACGCTAATGGTAAATACAACTAGCCCTAGTGTGCCCGCGAAGTAGCGATGGATCATCTCAAGCCAGGCTTTATCCGCTTCAACAGTCAGTGAGGGGTAGAGTGACTGTGCAAGGGCGATTTCATGTTGTTCGTTGGGCACGGTCAGATGTCCATAACAACCGGGCCAGTCGGGGCAGCCCAGTCCCGCGTCAGCAAGACGTGTATACGCACCTAGCATGACGACAATAAAGGTCAGGATTAAGCTGAATCTAACTAAGTGTATTAACTTCATATCCGCACTCCTTGCGGTTAGCCTACACGAGATAACTTAAGTAATTTACGTAAATCGGCGAGCAGCCCCTTACTCTGGGACACCAATTCAGATTGTGATTCCACACGTGGATAACGCATCACCAGTTGCCCGAGTGGATCAACAATCACGTATTCAAATGGGTGAACGATCTGCTCAAAGTCCTGATTCACCATTAGTTGCGCGTACTTACCCTTTTCCACCTCAATAGCGGCACTCTGCCCAGTCACCAACAATACAGGCTGAACACGCTGCTGATACTTACCTAGTGCTAAATGGCTCTGTCCCAGCAGATACACCTGCTGCTGACAAAACTCATCACACTCAGGGGGAATCACATAACCAAGTTGCCATTGACTCTGTTGGTAAGGATTGGCGATACCTAGCGACGCCAGTGTCGCGACGGGCTCAATCAACTCACCTTTGTTGGTCACTCCAGATTGATACCAATGCTGTGAGAGTACAGTCTTAGCGATAATCGCAGGTAAAGCGAACATCACAACTAAACCAATGAAAATAAATCTTCCCCGATAAACTGGATTAATCATGTGTTGCTCCTTTTCTGATGGTACGCAGCAGTAGCAGACCGCTGAGAACAGCTAACGCCGCTGCCATCGCAAACCACTGTACCGCGTAACCTCGATGTTTCTCTGAGTTCATCGACACAGGTTGCCAAGGTTGCGGATACGGCCAACTTTCACTCATCGGCTGAATCACATAGGGTTCAATACTCACCTGCCAATGCTGCTCTAACTGCTCAAAGTTAAGGTTTTGAATACGACTGACAGAGCCTGATTCAAGCAGCAAGTCATGACTCAGTGGGTTCGCTGACTTACGATACAAACGTCCATTCAATGCTTGAGGGTGCTCCAGCCAGTTCACGTCAGGGAGGTCGCTGCGAAACGCGGGGGCAGCGACAAACCCTCTCTCAACTAAAACCATCTTGCCACCTTCACTCCGTGTCAGCTGCAATGCCAGATACCCCACTTTTCCCTCAAAATTCTGGTTATCCAGTAACAAGTACTTTCCTTTGATTGGCTGAGCGTTGAAATGGACTCTGATCCCGACTGGATTTACTACCATTTGGTCACTCAATTGCTCCAGTGAAATCGCCGGAAATTGTTCTCTCTGATTAACCTGTTGCTCTATTTCGCTTTTTTCTTCTGCCCGGGATAATTGCCACAAGCCCAAGTTGACCAATATCGAAAAGGCAACCACAGTTAATACACAAACAACAATAATTCGCCCAATTCTTATGTGAGAAACAAAGGACCGTCTCATGGTATTCATCTTCAAACTGGTATTGGTATTGCTGCTACTTTTCATCTTAATCAACCTCTGTCGAGCGATGTTTGAGATGGTCAAAGGGCCTGATTCAAATGAAGACTCCAACGAACCCCTTGAAGATGACAAACCGATGAGTTTCTATCTCGGTCGTCGTGTTTTCCTTTCTGCTCTCGCAGTCGTGTTGATGATCGCCGCTCTGCTAAGCGGCTTAATTGAGCCAAATGTGCGCCCCTACTAAGCGGCGCACGTTCAATCGTTAAAGCACGTAAACAAAGACGAACAGGCACAGCCATACCACATCGACGAAATGCCAGTACCAACTGCCAGCCTGAAAGGCAAAATGTTCCTTTGGCGTAAAGTGATCCTTCGCCACCCTTGCCAGCAATACAATTAAGAATAGGGTGCCGAGCAATACGTGCATGCCATGGAAGCCGGTCAGTAGGAAAAAGGTGTTACCATAAACACCGGACTGCAAAGTCAGCCCGAGATCCTGATAGGCGTGAGCATACTCAACGCCTTGGTAGTAGAGGAAGAAGCCAGCCAGAACAATGGTAATTTCCAGCCACACAATCAGCGCCATACGTTTGTTCTGCTCCAGACTGATATGTGCCATGTGCAAAGTCACTGACGATGTGAGCAGCAATATGGTATTGATTAGTGGGATACCCTGCCATGACATTGCCGTTGTCGTTGTCCCGCCTGGAGTCGTGGTTAACGGCCATAAAGCTTCAAAGGCAGGCCAAATCACCTCGTGAGTCATGGCATTGTTGCCCGCACCACCTAACCAGGGTACCGAAATCATTCGGGCGTAAAACAGAGCGCCAAAAAACGCACCAAAGAACATGATTTCAGAGAAGATAAACCAACTCATTCCCTGCCTGAACGAGCGCGATAACTGAGCTGAGTATTTACCACTCATTGACTCAGTAATCACACTACTAAACCAGCCAGCGAACATATATAGCAGGAAGATAAACCCGGCCAGCAGGATCAGTTTTCCGAACACACTGCCATCGCCCCCCTCCGCCATGTTTTGCACCGTCAAACCGGCACCGACGGCAATAAGAAAGAGAGAGACTGCGCCAACAATAGGCCAACTGCTTTGCGCTGGGACATAGTAGGGTTGATGTTTAGAACTCATTGTGTCGCTCCTTGCACTGTCTCATCCACCGCATTTGATGAGACCTTGGCTAACTCTGTTGTCGCTACTTTTTCACTAATGTCATAAAGGGTATAGGACAAAGTCAGGGTATGGATGGTGTCGGGAATATCCGGTTCAATATAAAAAATCAGTGGCATCTCAGCTTGGGCATTTGCCTGTAACGGCTGCTGGTTAAAACAGAAACACTCAATTTTATTGAAATAGGTAGCCCCTAACCCAGGCGATACCGATGGGACCGCCTGGCCAACTATATCTTTCGGCGAAAGATTCTTCGCATGATAGGCAGTCTGAATAACTTGCCCCGGATGCACTTCCATAAACGCTTGCTCAGGGACAAACGACCAGGGAATACCCTGATTATTGTGGGCCATAAATTCGACCCGAATGAGGCGTGATGTGTCAGGAACCATACCTTGTGGTTGTAGCACAGACTCACTGTTGGTTTTTCCATTGATTCCTAATGCATCGCACATCACGTCATAAAGGGGGACCAGCGCAAAACCAAAACCAAACATAGCCACTACCGCAGCACATAGCTTGAGTGTCAGAGTTCGATGCGATTTTGCCTGCCCTTGCATGACCCGCTCCTAATCGATTTTCGGTGGTGTGGAGAAAGTATGATGCGGCGCCGGGCTTGGCACCGTCCACTCTAGCCCTTCAGCACGTTCCCATGGTTTCTCAGAAACTTTCTCGCCGCCTTTGATGCACTTAATCACCAGCCAGAGGAAGATCAGTTGCGATAGGCCAAAGGCAAATCCACCTATGGAAACGATCTGATTCACATCGGCAAACTGAATCGCATAGTCGGGTATTCGTCGTGGCATCCCCGCCAGACCAAGAAAGTGCATAGGGAAGAACAACACATTGACTGAAATTACCGAACACCAGAAGTGCCACAAGCTCAGTTTTTGGTCATACATATGCCCTGTCCATTTCGGCAGCCAGTAGTAGGCCGCTGCCATAATGGAGAACACTGCGCCAGAGACCAAAACATAATGGAAGTGCGCCACTACAAAGTAGGTATCATGATACTGGAAGTCTGCGGGAACAATCGCCAACATCAATCCAGAGAAACCACCAATAGTAAAGAGAATGATAAAGGCGATCGCAAACAACATCGGCGTCTCAAAGGTCATTGCGCCGCGCCACATGGTCGCCACCCAGTTAAACACCTTAACGCCAGTTGGCACCGCTATCAGCATGGTGCAATACATAAAAAACAACTCGGCGAAAACGGGCATACCCGTCGTAAACATATGGTGTGCCCAGACAAGGAACGACAGCAATGCAATACTGCACGTCGCGTAAACCATCGAGTGGTAGCCAAACAGTTTCTTTCCACTAAAGGCAGGAATAATCGCTGAGATGATACCGAAAGACGGCAGGATCATGATGTACACTTCAGGGTGGCCGAAGAACCAGAAAATATGCTGGAACATGACCGGGTCACCACCACCCGCGGCATCAAAGAATGAGGTGCCAAAGTACTTATCTGTCAGCACCATGGTCACCGCTCCGGCCAGCACCGGCATCACCGCGATAAGCAGGAATGCGGTGATTAACCAGGTCCAGACGAACATTGGCATTTTAAACCAGGTCATACCCGGAGCGCGCATATTCACTATGGTGACGATGACGTTAATCGCCCCCATGATCGAACTGATGCCCATGATATGGACCGAGAAGACAAACAACGCAGTACTGTCTGGGCCATAAGTGGTCGACAGCGGCGCATAGAAGGTCCAGCCGAAGTCCGGACCGCCTCCTTCGGTGAACAGTGACGCGAGTAGGATCAGGAAGGCAAAAGGTAAGATCCAAAAACTAAGATTGTTCATTCGTGGCAGTGCCATATCCGGAGCGCCAATCATCATTGGGATCATCCAGTTTGCCAGTCCGGTAAATGCTGGCATGACTGCACCAAATACCATCACCAGACCATGAACCGTAGTCATCTGGTTAAAAAACTGTGGCTCAACCAATTGCAAGCCAGGCTGGAATAGCTCGGCGCGAATGATCATCGCCATCGCCCCACCAGTCAGGAACATAATAAAGCTGAACCAAAGATAAAGTGTCCCTATATCCTTATGATTGGTTGAGTAGAGCCAGCGAGCAATCCCTTTCGGAGCCTCATGATGCTCATGTTCATCAATCGCAATCGTGCTGTTAGCTCGACTGATATCGGCGTCTGCAACAGGCGCTGATTTGGATTTATCTTCTACGATAGAATCAGGTTTGGACGTTTTCATTGTCCCTCCTTAGACGCCTTGAATTGGTTGACATCCGCTGCCTGAACCAAGTCTCCGACACTGTTGCCTAAGCCATTACGCTGATAAGTCACCACGGCGGCAATTTCCTTGTCAGTCAATTGATTAGCAAAAGCCTGCATCGCGGTACCCGCACGGCCATTAGTCACAATATCTATGTGTCCAGTCACATCCCCTGTTGCCACTTTACTTGCGGTAATGGCAGGAAATGCGCCAGGGATCCCCGCACCATTTGCTTGGTGACACACAGCGCATCGATCTAAGTAGATTTTCTCGCCTAGGGTCATTAACTCTTCAAGAGACAGGGAAGCAGTCAGAGAAGCCGCCGCTTCTTGCTTGGCCTGAGCGATTTCCGCTTTCTTGGCAATCAGCCATGCGTCGTACTCTTGTTCCTCCATCGCATGGACGACGATTGGCATAAATCCGTGCGCCCGACCACACAGTTCGGCACACTGACCTCGATAAACCCCTGGCTTATCAATCCGTGTCCATGCTTCATTAATAAAACCAGGAATCGTATCTTTTTTAACGGCAAAGTCCGGTACCCACCACGAGTGAATCACATCATCGGATGTCATCAGGAAACGAACTTTACGATTGATCGGCAAAACAAGCGGATTGTCCACTTCAAGCAGATAATTCGCGCCTTTCTCCTCGATACCATCTATTGCCTTCTGACTGGTCGCGAGCAGACTAAAGAACTCAACATCCTGATCAAAATAGCTGTAGTGCCACTTCCATTGGGAGCCGGTTATCTTGATGGTGAGATCGGACTGAGACGTATCTTCCATAGCAACCAAGGTTTTGGTCGCGGGTATCGCCATAAGCACAAGGATAACGATAGGAATCACCGTCCAGATAACTTCAACTTTGGTGCTTTCGTGAAAATGGGCGGCAACGGCACCCTTAGACTTGCGGTGGTGATACATGGAGTAGAACATCACACCAAATACGACAACAGCAATCGCGCAGCAGATGTAGAATATCAGCATATGCAGGTCATAGACCTGACCACTAATATCCGTGACACCTTGTGTCATGTTATAAGTGCTTTGCTCTGCGTGCGCAGTCGCCGTTAATCCAACCAACGACACATTACTCAGTCGCCACAGTGATAGCTGTAAACTTTTCAAAAGACCTCTCCTTTGCCAGAGTCATCAACCGTGATGCTGGTCACCTTTCGTGCTGAAGTCTCTTCATACACAAAAAAGTACCAATCAGCCTTTGGACTTGGAAAATTCCTTATAACCAGTAATTTTTTAGTAAGTTGTTATATTTATGTTAATAAAAGTTAGTTGGCGTTTTTGAAATGTGCAAGAAAGTCCTATCAGATTTGAGTAAGGAAAAAATCTCGTTCTGTTTAGCGATTGCGATCTCGCAAATGATAATCAATATCAACTAAAGTTAAACGTAATTTGGAACATAACATAGACTTAAGTTATCAATAGGTCTGAGCTAGTAAGAAGGTAAAGCAAGATGATGGAACAAATAACTCGTTGGTTAGAAAAAGATCCTGATCCACGAACTCGTGAAGAGCTGCAACAATTAATCGACCAGCAGGCTTTAACTGATCTAGAAGATCGCTTTCGCCAACGACTTGAGTTTGGTACCGCAGGTTTGCGTGGCAAAGTTGGCTGTGGCCCAAACCGAATGAACCGACTGGTGATTCAAGAGACCGCGAGTGGACTTGGTCAGTACCTTATCCAACAAGTCGAGAATGCCAAGACTCGTGGTGTCGTGATTGGCTATGATGGTCGAACCGACTCCAAACAATTCGCCCATGATACCGCCAGTGCTTTAACCGCTCTTGGTATCAAAGTGTTGTTAACGCATGACGTCGCCGCGACTCCTATCGTCGCATTTGGCGTGAAACACTTTAATGCAGCTGCCGCCGTCGTGGTTACTGCTAGCCACAACCCACCGGAATACAATGGTTTTAAAGTCTATTGGCAAAACGGTGCTCAAATAATTCCGCCTCATGATTCGGGCATTGCTGCTCAAATAGACCTCGCGGCAACACGTGCAATTCCAATGATGACATTGAGTGACGCCGAGCAAAACGGTTTGTTGGAGTGGCTACAAGATGACTACTACCAAACCTACCGCAAGACGATGAATGCCAATCCTCTGCTAGGCAATCATACCCAACCCGAGAGTATCTCTATTGCCTATACAGCCATGCATGGTGTAGGGGCGGATATGGCAGAAACCCTACTCGCAGATGCCGGCTTCACTAAGGTTTATAGCGTTGCTGCACAGCGAGATCCAGACGGCACTTTCCCTACCGTCAATTTCCCTAACCCAGAAGAAACGGGGGCAATGGATATGGTGGTTGCGCTGGCCAAAGAGCACGGTGCTGAACTCGCTTGCGCCAATGACCCAGACGCTGACCGATTTGCTGTTGCGGTACGTAAAGCGGATGGTGACTACCAGATGCTGACAGGCGATCAGGTCGGAACGCTGTTTGGTCATTATCTACTGTCGCAATCAGACAGCGCGACACCTCTGGTCGGCAATACCATCGTATCGTCTACCCTGCTGGATAAAGTTGCTCAGGCTCATGGCGCACAGTACTACCAGACTCTGACAGGCTTTAAATGGCTAACCAATGTCGCGATGCAAAAGCAAACCGATGAGCAACCGTTTTTGTTCGCCTATGAAGAGGCTCTGGGCTACACCGTGGGCAATAAAGTGTGGGATAAAGATGGTTTGTCGGCACTGGTCGCTTTTGCCCAGCTAACCGCAGAGCTAAAAAGTCAGGGCAAGACAATCTGGGATCAGTTGGAAGCACTTTATCGTCAACATGGTATGTACCTCAATGCTCAACGCAGTATTGCCCTTGATCCAAAATCTCCGCCAGTGGGTGACAAGCTAAGAGCAAATCCACCAACCATGATCGCAGGTAGCAAGGTGGAAGTTACACAAGATCTCAAAACTCAGACCAAACGATTTGCTGATGGAACTGAGCAGCGAATCGACCTACCAGCCAGTGACGTGTTGATCTACCACCTCTCATGCGGCGCTCGTGTGATTGTTCGCCCTTCTGGTACAGAACCTAAACTCAAATGTTACTATGAAGTCATCGAAGCCTTCGCTGAATCGGACACGTTTGAGCAAGTCTTCGATAAAGCATCAGAATCGATGGGAATGTTGATCTCAGAGCATCAGCACAGTCTTCTTTGATATCTATTACCTGAGTGAGCAAAAAGCCCCACACTCAACAGTGTGGGGCTTTATTATTAATAAACCTTAGTCAGCGTTGACGTTTACAGCTGCTCTTTGAGCACTTGCTCAAGCTGCTGATAAGGTACATAACCCGGAATCACCTGCTCACCCACAATCAGAGCTGGCGTCCCTCTCAGACCTAAGCCAGTAAACATAGCGTAGTTATTCTCTAACTGTTTCTCCACTGCATCACTGACATTAAGTTGCTTTGTCGTACCGGTTTTCTGCGCAATCTTCATCAGTGAAGCTGCATTATGAGTACCCGGTTTAGCAATCAGTAGTTGATTCACCTGCTCGAACTTATCACGCTGATTATTCCAAACGTTAAGCGCATAGGCTGCTGAGTTTACTGATGAGCTGCCCTCTTTAAGTGGCACGTAAAGGTTAACCACTTTGACTTGTGGGTAGTCAGCGACAAGTTTCGCTAGTTCTGCATCGAGTTTTTTACAGAACGGGCAGCTGAAGTCGGTAACGTTGTACAGAGTAATCTCTCCGTGCTCCGCTCCCATATAGGTATGGCGAGGGTCATTCAGGTAAGTCTTACTACTCGATAGTAACTGGTTAAACTGCTGCTGTTGTTTGATATACATCGCCAGACTTTCATGCAGACCATCCACAACCTCAGGATTGGCCTCCAGCATCTCAACAATTTCTTCAATTTTATGATTGTCTGATGCAGCGAGTACCGGTGTTGCGAATAGCGCGCTGACAAGTAGCGTTAAGGTTAACTTGTTAAACATAATAAATTCCTATTGATTCAGCCAAAGACGGGCAAGTAACCCTGGCGGAGTCGTAATGCCAGTTGTAACAGATTCAATTTTGCCGTCTTTAACGATAAAAATGGTCGGTGTGACCGAGATTGCCCATTGTCGAAACAGGGATGAATTGTGATCATTGATATTGTTGAATTGATAGCTGTGAGCTTGTTTGAACGCCTCGACTCTCGCCTCGGAGCCCGATGCGCCGGAGACAGCAACAACTGGATAGTACTGACTTATCCAGTCGACGGTCGGGCTAACAAATTTGCACACCGGACACCAGGTAGCCCAGAAGTAGATCACCACGGGCGTCTGGTAGCTCATCTCAATGACGTCAAGTTCAGTTCCGTCACTGTGATAAGCCACTATGTGTGGGGCACTTTCGGTCGCGATATCCTGACTGCGGTAGATATCCACCGCACTAGTGATCAAAATAGCAATCACCAGATACTTGGTGATCTCTTTCAACCAGTAAAGGGCGCGTTTTTTCATTAACTGCGTTCCCCACTCGCTTGTTCAAGTGCTGACATCACCATATCACTGGTCAGAATCACAGGTAATGCGATCCCCTGCGGCGCTGAGGGTCCGTAGACAATATTGAATGGCACACCAAAGCGACCATTGGCACGCAGATAATCCGTCACAGCGCCGTCGGGATGAGTCCAGTCTCCCTGTACCGGCACCACCTTGCTGTGATTAAGCGCCGAGTAAACGGGATCTTGCAGAATCACACCTATTTTGTTGGCCTGACAGGTCACACACCAATCTGCGGTAACATTAACAAATACGGTTTTACCCTGCGCAACTGAGCTGGTGATGATCTCATCTGATAATGGCCTCCATGCCAGATCTTGCGGCAGTGGTGTTGACCAGTGTTTTGCCGTCACACTGCCACCGATCAGCGCGCCAACTAACACAATAAGCGACGCTCCACCTGAGATTGCCAAGGCCTTATCGCCATAGACACGTTTGGTCTTTGCCAACAAGGCAACAAATATCACCACCGCAATGACCACCACCCAAAAAGGCGGTAGATGGTTAGTGAGCAGATAAAGCAACCAGACGCTGGTTATTAACATCATTGCCCCAAACAGCAACTTAACCTTATTCATCCACGCTCCCGGTTTAGGCAAGTATGCTGCCACTCCAGGAAAGGTAGCGACAACAAGCCACGGTAAGGCCATACCTAACGCTAAGGCGGTGAATATCAGTATCATTTCCAGCGCGCTCGCCGCCAGTGCAAAAGCAACGGCTGTGCCAAGAAAAGGCGCTGAACATGGGGTAGCCAGTAGGGTGGCAAACATCCCCTGAAAGTAATGACCCACATAGGAATCATCCCCTTTCGACGCCAACCATGTATTGGTATTGGCAGAGAGGCGAAACTCAAACAGTCCCAACATGTTAGCGCCGAACAGTGCAGTGACCGCTACCATAAGGCCGATAAACCATGGACTCTGGAACTGTATACCCCAGCCTATCGCATTACCTGTCAGCTTCAATATCAATAGGAAAGCAGCCAGTAACCAAAACGAGGTAATAATGCCCGCTGATGATGCAATAAACTGCAGCCGTACTTTGCTCCTCGCCAGTCCCTGAGCGTGAATCACGCCACTGAGTTTCATGCCTAATACAGGCAATACACAAGGCATGACGTTAAGGATCAAACCACCAAGTAGTGCAAAGCCGACCATTTCGATCAAGCTGAAACCGCCTCTGACTGCTGAGATCGCGCCAGTACTCACCGATGTCGATTGCTCAGCAACGAAGTCATTGTCTTTCACCGTCACATCGACCGATTGGCCACTAAGGTCAATCTCACCTAACCATGTCGAGACATCAAACAGAGCCACCAGCTTTGAGCCATCCACCTCAACCGATTTAAGCTGATAACTGTAATCACTAATCGCTTCATTACGGCTATCGACTATCAGCTCAGGAGAGCGCCAACCAAGCGGCTTAGTTAAGGTGACTTGTAACTGATTGCTGTTCGGATCCCAGATAGCATTTTGCTGTTCAATCAGTGGCGACGATTTGGGTACCTGACTGATCGCTTGGGCGTGGGTGAACATTGCAGATTCGGACACCTCAAGTTCACTCGGCACAAACGTCAGAGAGAATGGATAATCCGTTAGCACACAGATAGTCGTACATGATGACAGAGTGAGATCAGCATCCAGCTTTACTGGCTGGTTGAAATCTTTGATGTGTAGCGTCATCGGTATGACAGTGGCGCTCTTATAGCCTAAGGTATGAATACCAAGCAGGTTAAACTGCTGTGGGTAAGGCCAATGCCAGTCAACTAACTCAAGATTGGTAGAATTTTTCCATTCAATGCTTGGAGCGATACCGCCTTCACCAGGAGAGCGCCAATAGGTTTTCCAGTCACCATCAAGCTCGATTTGTAAAAAGCCTTCGACGGTGTTCTCCTTCGGGTTTACTTGTCCGGTTAAGACGAAACGAGTTTTGACTGGTGGGTGTTCTGGCTTTGTCATCCAGCCAGTATCAACCTCTGCATGAGAGGTTGTAGAAAAGAGCACGCTCGCAACTAACAGCCAGAGGCCAACAATAGTGCGCAGTGCATATAGCGTTTTATTGTTCATTTATGTGTCCAATAGCACCCTGATTTCAGGGTAAAAAATAACAAATACAAACCTTCTCTGATCGCATTGATCAGTTTGCACAATCGTTATTCTCTGAACACACAAAAGGTAAGGTGACGCCGAGTCTTCGGCACAATCGGCTCGGTAAACTGAGCGACCGCTGGGCGAGTTGAAACCGACCAAGCAACGATCACTAATAAAGTAATAAACGTGGTGAAAACAAACTGTTCTAGATTGACCTTAGCACTACTTAGCAGTTTCTCGGTTAGGTCACACTGTTTACCAAGATCTGAACTGTGCTGAGTCACTTGCGCCGTATCAGTCAAAACCGACATTTTAAACTGACAGACACTCAGTAGCCCTGAATTTTGCAGTAAGCAGATAGCAAACACCCATCCGATAAGCATCAGGGTGATTCGAGCTGTTCTGGCAGGAGTATTAGGGCTAGATATCAAAACTTATCGGCTTCTCTGTGTTAAACGATGAATGTTATCAGGCTGATTGGCAACCAATGTTAGTGTAATGTCTGAAAAGTCTTACTGTATTTTCTTTTGTAAGAAAATCTTGTCCGTACCGGCAGTGGGAAATCCACTATATCGTCCCACTTCGTCGAAGCCTAACTTGGCGTAAAAATCGGGCGCTTGAAAACTGTAAGTATCAAGATAGAGATGTGTAACACCGAATCCTTTCGCCTCCGCCTCAATCCGTTCCATTAACATCGAACCTATTCCAGAGTTGCGATGTTTATCATCAACCCAGAGAAACTCAACAAACAGAGTATTGGTATAGATGTCGCCCGTCAGGCCGCCAGCAAAGTTACCCTCATCGTCCTCAACGTAGCATGCCAGTGTCTGGATCTCCTCGTCAGGCAGGTGGCGCATATTAAAAGATTTCAGACCACTATAGATCACGTCTTTAATGTTTTTAGGCGGATTGAGAACAAACTGCACATTCATATGACTTCCTCATCTCGACAACATTTCTGGCATAAAAAAGGCCAGCTAACTGCTGACCTGTCTGACTACTTAGCTTGCAAATGAGCTTAGCATCCAAATAGCAAGCACGACAAATATCAACCCCATAAACTTGTGCTGATAAGTGCGAAACTTTTCATTTTCTAACAATGGCTTGCCCAGAGTTCCCACCAGTCCAACCAATAATAAATTGAACAGTAAGCCAAGCACATTCAACAGTAATCCAAGTGCCAACATCTGTTCACCAGAGGTTGCGCTGATATTACTAGACACAAATTGAGGCAAAAACATCACAAAGAAGACGAGTGCTTTAGGGTTGAGTAAATTACTCACCAAAGCTCGTTGATAGAAGGTTGTCGCCACTTTACTACTGCCTTCCAACTCAGGCGCATCAGCCGCACTGGCGCGCAAACAATCCCAGCCCATTTTCAGCAGATACGCGCCACCAAGTAAGTGCAATGCCTTGAGTGCAATTGGGCTCATCGCGATCAAGGCCGAAACGCCCAACGCCGCCAATAGAGTCAAGATGATTCCAGAAGTCGCGTTACCTAAACTGGCAAAAATACCCACTTTTCGACCATAGCTCATGCTTGAGCTAGCAATCAGCAGCATATCCGGCCCCGGCAACAACAACAGTGCGACTACCGCGGTTAAATAGACCGGTAGGACAGTTATATCAATCATTTTTATAATTTCACAACAGCAGCAAAGCGCGGGATTTTATCCCAAACATCAATCACAATCCATACATAAAACAAAAGCAAAAAACCAAAATTCAGAACAAATAACAACCACAAAACAGAGGTATTAAAAACAACATTAGAGCAATTTTGTACAAAAATAACTAACCGCTATAAGCTAGACTGAATCAACGATCTGTTAACAACGTATTTTGCAAGGAAAGCGAATGGCAAAGCGTGTAAAAGAGTCAGCCAATTTCCAACTTGCCAGTGAACTGGGAGGCTTGGAGCTGCTAGATGCAAAATATACGAATCAGAACTTTTCTCGCCATAGCCATGAAGGCTATACCATAGGTGTGATTGAAAAAGGCGCACAACGCTTCTATCGAACTGGCGGAAACCACATCGCACCACAAGACAGCATTATTCTTGTTAATGCAGATGAGGTTCATAATGGCCAAACCGCAACCGAAGACGGCTGGGAGTATAAGGCTATGTACCCACTGCCTGAGCAGTTTGAACAACTCAGCCAAGGCTTGTGTGCTGGACTCGCCGCTCCCTACTTTCCCGAACCCGTAGTCTATGACCCCGAACTGGCTCAACAACTGAGACTGGTTTTCAATACACTGGCACAGTCTGACAATAAGCTGCTCAGAGAAACCTTGGTCTATGGCACCTTAGTCAAGTTGGTCTCTCGCCATAGTAAAACCAGAGTTAATTGGGAGCCCAAAACCCGAAGTCAAAGACAACTGGCTATGGTTAAGGAATTTCTCGACGATTTTCCCCAAGCAGACGTCAGTTTGGAAGATCTATCTAAGCTAGCTGGTCTAAGCCCCTATTACCTAACACGTAGTTTTCAAAAGGAGTTTGGGCTGCCACCCCATGCATACCAAATTCAGGCACGACTTCGAGTGGCAAAACAACTGCTTCGCCAAGGAATGACTATTTCTGACGTAGCGCAAGAAACGGGGTTTCATGATCAAAGCCATTTTCATCGTCACTTTAAACGGGCAATGGGCGTGACACCTAAGCAGTTTATTGGCAGTAAATAGAAAGCAATAACGTACAAGCCGCCGATAACTTAACTGTGACTAAATGAATGTCACTATCACCACACGTAGAAAGAAACATGAGTAGCATGACCATAGATATAGACACACAAATCAGTCGCTCCCAATTGTTCTGGCAAGGTACGCTCGCCATGGTGCCACTCAGTATTGCCGTTATCCCCTGGGGCGTGCTAGCTGGCTCCTTTGCATTGGAGTCCGGGCTGACTGTCGTTGAAAGCCAAGCGCTATCCGCTATCTTGTTTGCAGGTTCTGCACAGCTAGTCGCGACAGGCATGTTTAAGGCAGGTGCAACCTTGACCACCATGCTTTTAGCGATCTTTTTTATTACTTCAAGGCACTTTCTCTACAGTGTATCGATGAGAAGCAAAATCAGCCCGCTACCACTCAAGTGGCGACTTGGACTCGGATTCCTGCTCACCGATGAACTGTTTGCTATTTGTGGTCAACAGTCTGAAAAGCAGTTCAATCGCTGGTATGCGCTTGGTGCCGGTGTTAGCTTTTATCTTTGTTGGAACCTCGCCACCTTGGTCGGCATTGTCGCTGGCAGTTACATTCCGGCGATGAATGAACTTGGATTGGAGTTTGCCGTCGCAGCAACCTTTATCGCTTTGGTTGTGCCCAACATTAAATCCTCCCCCGTCTTAGTCGCGGTGGTCGTCTCTTTAACGACCTCCGTTATGTGCAGTTTGTCGGGTATCGAATCGGGGCTAATGATAGCCAGTATTGCAGGTATGCTCGCAGGTTATATTGCCGAGTCACTTAAAGGACGTATCGTATGATTATGTTATCTATTTTGGCAATGACGTCACTGGTATTTTTAAGCCGCTACCTGTTCTTGGAGCCTCGTTTACCACTGAGACTCAACCCACAAGCTCAGCGACTACTGGCCTACTCCAGCCCTTCTGTGCTAACCGCGATTTGTGCGCCTATCGTATTTATGCCTGAGCAGGAACTATGGGTATCGGCAGACAACCCTTACCTGATTGGTGCTCTCGTTGCGGCGGTACTGGCTTGGAAAACCAAAAACGTACTGCTGACGACCATTGTCAGTATGGTGCTGTTTCTATGTCTTAAACTCTTTTAACCGAACAGAGCCGCGAACAGAAACAATACAACGGCCATAAAAAACCTCCAATTGAGTCGTCAATTGGAGGTTGGTCCGTGTCCTAGGGGTAAAGTAAAGCGCTTTTTAGTGCGCAACCCACTCTATTTCAATCAAGGTTTTGTCTGCTTCTTTTAATCTTGCCAAAAATACATCGGATGGATGTACCTCACCAACCCCTTGTGGCGTACCGGTCATAATAATGTCGCCATCGCACAACGTAGTAAAAGTAGAGAGCTCATCGACTATCGTTTGTGGAGAGTACATCATCTGCGTCACTGAGCCTTTTTGCACTCTTACGCAGTTTATAAATAGCTCAATTTCTAACTGTTCAATTTTTAGTCCTTCAAGAGGAATAAAACGGCTAAACAACGCGGAGCCATCAAACGCTTTCGCTCGTTCCCACGGTAATCCCTTCGACTTGAGTCTCGATTGCAACTCTCGCTTTGTTAGATCAAGACCTACACCAACAGCCGATAATCTGCCCTCTGAAACAAGAAAGCAGATTTCACCTTCGTAATGGAGCGGCTCTTGGTGAAAGGATTGTAGTTGGGTCGTTATCGAGCTTGGCGGCTTGGAAAACACCACCATTTGATCTGGAATGGCGTTATTCAACTCTTGGATATGCTCTAGATAGTTTCGACCAACACACAATATTTTGGTCGGTTGGACCAAAGATTCTCCAAGCTTTACTGAACTCATGTCACCATCCCTGACTGATATTTTTGAGAGAAAGGCTATTCTAGTCTAAGTGGCTAATAAAAAAACGATTTAGGTAAAAATATCAGAACCACTGCCCATTATTACTGACGCTTAGATCAACAAGGAGAAAAACGCCTATCCAATAACAGATAGGCGTAAATACGATACCGTATTTAAAATCTAGACTTTCGGTTAAAGGAAGTAACGCGCTCCCACTATCCACTTGTCATCATCTTTGGTGGTTGGATCGTCATCACCCAAATCGATTTCATATCCAGCGAAAGTGACTAAGTTAGCGGTAATCGAATATTCCGCCTGAATCGCGGTCTGGCTGTAAAGGGTAAAATTCGTTTTATCGTTCTCTACCGCCTCATAGTTAACGCTAAGGTTAATACCGTTTGTCATCCCAAACGCCAACAAACCTTCCACTTGAACGGTCTCTTCTAAGCCATCGTAGAAGTATTCATTCATGCCGTAGACACCCGCCACATACAGGCCGTTACCATAGCTACCGTAATTCAGCGCAAACATGTGGGAGTTAGCGTCTCGTTTTACACTAGAGATCTCAAGGTCACCGCCAGAGTAGGTATACCCCAGCCCAATACCCATAAAGTGGGCTTTCAGAGCAACTTGTACTCTTGCATCAGCGTTAGACTCAGACTCCTCACCTTGCCAGCCTAAACCGAAATCAACGCCACCATCTTCACTGAACATAAGCGACTTTCTGTAGCTGACCATTCGCTCACCACGTCCAGTACCTAGTAGGTTATGGTTTTCATAGAGATAATCATTCGCGAAGGCGATAGGCAAATCTGCAACTCCCGCCACATCATAATAGGGAGCCCACTGAGTCCCGACCACAAGGCGACCAGCCTGTTCATGTGTGATACCTAAGTAGCCTAGACGTGTAGAGAAGGTATTTTCTCCACCATCAAGGTAGTTAAGTGACCATTCACCTTTGGCGTCAACCACCACACCGTTGCCAAGATCCTGCGTACCGGAAATGTTAATTCGAGGCGAGACTTGATTGACGTCGACGTCCTGATTCGCTGGACGGGTTGAAGTGCCTTTATCGTACTCGCCGATCCCGACATCGACATAACCACCGATTGAAATTGTTGAACCTTCGCTGCTGTAAATTTCTGCCGCGAAGGTGTGAGTACCACTTGCTGCTGCCACGATAGCCGCGGCTAATAATTGAGTTTTCATAGTTAATGTCCGTATTTGGTTTAACCAGTGTCCGAATTAGCACTTAATGACTAATTACTGCACGAACATCTAAACCCTAGTACGGAATTTTAAAAATTTAAGTGCAACTGAATGCTTACAAGGGGATTTGTTTTGTCACAACGTCACTTCAAAAAAAGTAATCAGCAGTTAAGCATATAAATTATTTAAACTTTCTACTTCGCGATCATCACCCACATCAAATGACGATCAAGATCACATTTTTATAAATTAATGGGAACTTTTCATAAACTGCCAAGTAATAAGCGTATCGGAAAATGCCCATGAATAGGCCAACGGAAAACATTTAAGAGAGAAAACGATAAGAGAAATGAAACACCCCGCCAATCATTATTTAACGGGGTGTCGAGAAGGTGAGAGATTATTCGCTGCTATCTTGCATTAACGGCTTTAATAAAGACTTGCTGAGCACCTTCAACATTGAGAGCCTTTGCTTCTTCGAGCAGACTCAAGGCTTTAGCAAGGTCGTTACTTGCGACTGCTTTTTCAATTGAATCAAAGTAGTATTTTTGCGTATCAGGCTGAACCACTAGCTTACTGCTCGCTTTCACTGGCTCTGCGACAGGTTTCGCTGGCACTGCAGGCTTAGTCTGTGCAGCGGGTTTAGCTTTGTAAGCGGTTAAAGAGAGGGTTTTTACCGATAAATGCAGTTTGCCATAGTAACCGTGGACATAGGTCGGGTCGGTCACCATTGGCATGGCTTCACCCAACTCTTTAGCGCGAACCTTGGCAGGGTGATCAACTTTGATCGACTCACCAAGTGTCGTCTCTGGTGTGTAGATAACGAAATATGGAGTCTTAGCCGTATCCAGCGCAAAGTTTAACTGGTATTGAGTGCGGGTAAATGCATCTGATGCTTTAATCGAAAAGTCATCCAGATTAGCTTCGCTTACCACGTTAAAGTTCTCATCAAGAGCGATGAGTTTTGGTGCGAATACGTCACCATCAACCATGTAACTACCCAGTCGAATCTGTACTCGACCCGAGCGCGGTGACAGCTTAAATGCATTGAAGTAGCTGTTGCCGTCAGTAAAGTGACCAATAGGTGCACTTTGGTCAATCTGGAAATCCAGATCTTCATTGGTGCCAAGTTGAATCCAAGGGAACTCAGCATAGTTTGTACAACAAACTTCGGAATAAGGTAACGGAGAGATTAGTGCTTGTTTGTTTTCTTGCGGGGAAGTTGAAGCACACGCCGTTAATGCCATGCCAAGTACTAAGGCGATGATTGATTTTTTGTTATTCATAGTGCTTTCTCATTATATTTTTCAAACGTGCTATGCATTAATGGCAAAAAAGGCAGCCGAAGCGGCTGCCGTTTACTTAGCTTGGTTTAGAACCAGATTTCAGTATGCACACCAATAACGGTTTCAGATTTACCATCTTTAATACCTAGTTGGCTAGCACTTGCTTTATCATCTGCTGAGATGTAGCTCACGTATGGTTTAATTTGTGGACGACCAAAGTAGTCTGCGTTGACTGTAAATGCCGCTGCGATCTCTGCGTTGAAGATATCACTTTCTACGTCATCACCAGAACGACCCCAGTAACCATCCGCACCCTCTTCATGAGCGTAAGAACCTGTGAACTCTAGACGTAGGTTGTCGTTCACTTTGTAAGATGGGCGAACTGCTGCGATGTAACGCTTCAGATCTTTAGCAGTAAATAGCTCATCTAGTGCCGCAAAGTAAGTGAATTCAGAGCCCATCTGCCAGCTGTCAGAGATGTTGAGTACACCGTAAGAAGTGAAGAAGATTGACTCTGCATTGTCATCACCGCCTGACCAGCTACCGAAGTTCACACCACGGTTTTGTGCCGTGCCTTTACCGTAAGATAGTGCTGTTTGCGTCCAACCATCCAGGCCGTAGTAGCTTGAGTTAAGTGTGATTGCAGCGCCGAAGCCATCGTCAGATGAGCTGTCTTTGTTCGCTTGCGAAATGTATTTAAAGTCAAAGTCCAGGCTACCGAAGCCAACATCGACACCGTAGTAGTAAAGGTCAACAGAAGACAGAGTTGTGCGCTCAGCAGCACCATTTTTGCTAACTTTACATTCATTAGGGTTAGTTGATACTGAACCGTCTTCTTGAGTACAGTCGATAGAGTAAGAGTCAGCAGAACCAGCATCCGGATCCGCCATTACGTATGCGATACCAGCAGTGTTGCCACCTAGTTTAGTCTGTAGACCAGCACCTACACCTGAAGACTGTTTCCAGAATTCGCCAGAAAGAAGACCAGCAGCACGGTTAAGGTAACGTTGCCCCCCCCAGATAGACGTGTCTTCACCTAGGTAAGAAAGACCACCAATCTCAACAAAAGTCTCTTTTACTTCAAACTGTGCGGTGGTGTTGTCTTTTTGCGAACCTGGTGAAGAGTAAGCGTAAGAGTTACCGTTGCCATACTCTGTACGTACTACGAAATCAGACCAAACACCGTTAGCGTGCTCAGTGTGCTTCTTGATTACAAACTCAACCTGGTTAGTACTCTTGCCGTGTGTACCTGCAGTTTTGTAGTCTGGCTTACCAAACTCAGTATCTACTGTCTCGCCATCAACAACGCGAGCGTTCATTGATGCGTAACCGTGAACTTCCCAACCATCAGTCAGAACGTCAGTACCATTCACTTTTTCAACAACAGGTGCTGCTTCATCACCAGAAACAACATCTAACGCTACTTCTGTTTCAGCTAGTACTGAACCAGCCATCAAAGCAGAAGCCACTGCAGCAGCAATTACACTTACTTTTTTCATTATTAACTCCATTTAGGGATTATTATTCTTTGGCTCTCTTCTTGGCTCACTCTGTAAAGGCAGAAACAGATCGTTAATAAAAGAGAGGTAAGATGGGAGTCAGGCTAGAGCCCTTGTCCCCGTTTGTTTCAACTGCTGCAAGATTAACGGGGGAGTAGAAATGGCAACTCATCCAGATGAAAAATAGTTAGGGGGGATGAGAAAGGATGAGAAATCATACCGGACAATGTTTTTTAGGCTTCAATCACAAAAATTAGGGTGAGAAATAACTTTCTGACAAAAATATCTCGCGCCAAATGTTAGATAGCTCACTTAACCACGCCAGAGCGTCATAATTATGAAATAAAATTACAATCATTATTTTTGTCAGAGGCGCTTGACCAATTCATTGCAAAACTATTTACTAAAGATCAAACGATAAATTATTTTAATAAGTCATGATGATGCAGTGCTCTCGTCCCTATCCTCTAGGTGCCACCCTTAGCACCGAAGGATGTAATTTCTCTATCTTTGCTCCTGATGCGAAATCTATTCAGCTTGCGCTGTTTGATGAAAAGGATCAGATCACCACCTATCCTTTGGACGGAGAGTACGCGGGCATACGCTTCACCTTTGTTCCGCACATTCGCAAAGGCCAAAAGTATGCGTATGTGGTGCAGCGCAACGGTAAGCCACATCTGATTTCAGATCCTTATGCCAAAGGCTTAGAAAAACCACTGTTTTATCAAGTGCCATTCAACAGTGAACAGAGCTTTGCTCTGGCAAAATGTGTGGTTGTCGATGACAGTTTTGACTGGCAGGGAGTGGAGAGCCCACGCAGACCTCGTGACGAAATGGTCCTGTTTGAAACGCACGTAAAAGGCGTATCAAAGCTGCATCCACAAGTCGCAGAGCGTCACAAAGGGCGCTATCTGGGCTTAGTCAGTGATGCGATGCTTGATTTCTATAAACAACAGAACATCAATACACTCCAGCTACTCCCTGTCGCCGCCTGCATGCACGAGCCACACCTGTTGAACATGGATAAAGTCAACTACTGGGGCTATAACCCTTACCTATTCATGGTGCCAGACCCTAGATATGCGGCTCACGATGCTGTCACGGAACTAAAAACCGCTATCCGTGAATTACATCGAAACGGGATCGAAGTGATTCTCGATGTGGTCTATAACCACACCGCCGAAGGTGGCGCTGATGGCCCAATCTTTAACTTAAAAGCTTTAGACAAGCGATATTACTTTAAACAGGGCGATCACTACACCAACTATACAGGCTGTGGCAATACACTCGATTTATCCTATCAGGCAAGTTTGAATCTGGTCATGGATACGCTGCGCTATTGGGTTAGCGAATATAAAATCGACGGATTCCGCTTTGATCTAGCCGCCACACTCGGTCGCAACGGTGAACACTTTAGCCCTGAAGCTGCGTTCTTTAAAGCCGTCGCTCAAGACCCGATTCTGAAAGAAGTAAAACTGATCGCAGAGCCTTGGGATATTGGTCCTAACGGTTATCAGGTAGGGAACTTTCCGTTTGGTTGGAATGAATGTAATGACCGTTTGCGCGATATCACGCGAAGCTTTTGGCGTGGTGATCAAGGATTTCTAAAGGAGTTTGCCACTCGAATAATGGGGTCACGAGATCTCTACAGTGCCGCTAACTGGCCGTATAAACTGACAGTCAATTACATCACATACCATGACGGTTTCTGTATGCAGGATCTTGTCTCGTACAAGCACAAGCACAATGAGGCCAATGGGGAGCAGAACCGTGATGGACACGGTGACAACCGTTCGGATAACTATGGTGTGGAAGGCAAGAGCGACAATCCGGTGATCATAGAGAAGCGTGAAAAGCAGAAGCGTAACTTTATGGCCAGCCTGCTGTTTGCTTTTGGTATTCCACATATTCTGACCGCCGACGTTCTTTCCCATACTCAAAATGGCAACAACAACGCGTATTGTCAGGATAACGAGTTAAGCTGGATTAACTGGCATATAACCCCAGACAAAGAGAGTTTCAAGTCGTGGTTAGCCGATATGGTAAAAGCTCGCCAGCAATATATGGTGCCATTTATTCGTGCTTTCAGTGGTGCAAAACGCAATAACAACCGTATTTTCTGGCGCAGAATCGACGGCAGTTTCATGGAACACGATGATTGGAATCGCCTCAGTTCAGTCGCCTTGCATCTGGGCATTGGCAAACATGGTGATGAGTTGTTCTACTGTATCAACCAAACCAATGCGCCCGCTCGATTTACGCTTCCAGAGACTAATGGCAAAGAGTGGGTAATGGTGTGCAATACCGACTCACACGAGCTCCATCAAACCATAGATCATAAACAAGCTTTGGTGGCCCCTGCATCTTTAGCCATCTTCCACTTAAAAGCCTAATGATCAATCTAGCGACATAGTGATATGTCGCTAATTTTTAACACTTTTCCTACAAAAAATCTGGACTTGTGTTGATTGATGTGAATATGAAATCAGTTTAAACTATCGGCCATCGTCCGTTCCCCTAAAACATCAGTTGGCAATCCATGGCATTACCCAAGTTGGTAATTCGAACCTTAAAGCCGTACATCATTCTATTAGTTATAGGTATGGTCTATGCTGCTTTTCAGCAACTTAAACAGTCGGAATACAATGCTTACCAGCAATCATTTGTGAATATAAAAACCGCTTCCGACTTAGTATCTTCACAACTCGAAGCAGCCTCCAGTAAACTGTTTCTCTTAGCCGATTCGTCTAACGAGGAGGATTTTGTCTCTACAGCTCAACGTATTCTCAAATATACCCCAGCTTACAGTGATATCATTTACAGAAATAAGCAGCACACCAAATATCAATCTATACAGCACAAAGCGACTTATTCAGAGCAACACTCGGATATCGTTTGGCAACCGCTGGATGAAATCTCTACAAAATTCACCGTGTCCTCTATCTACCCTAAAGCGTCCAATCAATGGGTATTTGCCGTCAGGTATATACCGGATGAGTACCGCGAAATTTGGATAGAATTTGACCTAAAATCTGCCACACAAAGTTTGCGTGCTCTGCGGACATTAGACAGTGGATATGTGTTTGTCGTTGACGCTGTTAGCGGAAGGCTGGTTTTCCACCCAGATCCAAAGCGACTAGGTACACCATCAATCAGTTACCTTGCTGGCATTAGTGAGTTGATCGGTAGTGGGCTCTATTTCGGCAAGCATGAATATTATTACCAAGGTCAGTATAAGATGTCCGTCTTTAGTGCTGATAATCAACATAACTGGGTATTTATCGCGGGTACCGATCGAGCCAATATCTTAGCCACTTCTTATCAGTTTGCGCTGTCTGCTATTGTTATTGCCTCACTGATGCTGTTAGCAGTCGCGATTAACTATCTCACGTATCAACTCAACAAAAGTCTTGCACAATTGAATAACCGAGAAAATTTGGCGGACTTTAAACACTATTTAAAAGCCGTGCTGGATCGTTTCTGTCACCACAAAGGAATGCAACTATGTTTTTATGATTCGGACTACGGACACTTCACCACGATAGACTATCATGGCAATACAAAAGTCGTGCTGACTGACTCTACTCTGGCTAAGCGCTTTTCTCCGAATTCGATGAGTTACACGACAAGGCAATATGTCGATCCACTTGCAAAGAAACTGCACATCGCGTCTCGACACTATACGATCCCGTTGTTTGACAAAGACAACTTAATCGCAGTGATGTACATCAATGCCAATATACCAATCTACCGCACGATACTGACCATGATCAGAGATTACTCTGAAATCGCCTTGTCTAACCTAATACTTCACCAACAGCTACGAAATAGTGATGTGATGACACACCTAGACAACAAGTTGGCGCTGACGGAGCACATTGAACAAAACATTGAGCGTCATGGTTTGTACCTTGCGATGATTGATATCGACCATTTTAAAACCATCAATGACAACATCGGTCACTTAGGCGGTGACAAAGTCATTTATCATACCGCCGATTTAATGAGGCGTTGTTTTCCAAAGCCAGGTTCACTCAGCCTGTCTCGATATGGTGGCGAGGAATTCTGTATTTTGTTTCATGCCAATGATGAAAACCACGCCTATGAGCAATGTGAACTGCTACGTCAGATGGTGGAACAGTCACGCGTAGAACTGGATGAGTCTGATATCAGCTATACCATTAGCATTGGTATCACCGACAGCCAAATTAGTTCACACAGTACGATAAGCCGAGCTGATAAAGCCTTGTATCAAGCCAAAGGCTTTGGCCGCAATCAAGTGGTCTTGAATACCTTTCAGGAATGTTAACGGGAAGTGGACATGCACTTCCCTACACTACATTCATTACTTCGGATAACAGACAATATTGTGGAATACCATGGATTCCGTTACCGCTTGATACCCGTGGGGTTGATCGCTGTAGAAGCGTAAGCTTTCGCCTTCGTTGAGCGAATGCCATTCTTGATCGAAGTAAATCCTCGCTTCACCTTTGATTACATGTACATGCTCAACGACTCCAGCACTGTGTGCATCAGACATCTGTTGATGATGTTGGGACAAAGTAATCTCGAATACTTCAAGACCGGTATCTTCTTTGTATGGGAACAACGTTTTTACCTTCATGCGCGGATCTTCAGGAAACACCCTATCCGGTGACTGCAAATTAGGTTCGTTGGCAAAAAAAGCCGAAAAAGAGGTCTCCAAACCACTGGCAATTTTCCAAAGAGTGGCAATCGTAGGGCTTGATTCTTCCCTTTCTATTTGACCTAGCATTGCTTTAGATACACCAGTCAGCTTGGCCGTTGCATCTAAGCTCAGCTTTTTCTTTTTTCTTTCCGACTTTAAATGATTGGCAATTTGCGACTTAAAAATCGTCTCTTTCATTAATACAACTCCTATTGTGCGCTATAACGCACAGTGCTATCTTGGCAACTGTGCGTTATGACGCACGGAATAGCTTACCATAGAGAGTGGAGTAACAATGAATCAAAAATCATCGGTTTTAAGCCACATTACCGCTGGCTTTACAGCGGTATTGGTCGGATACACCAGCTCGGTGGTAATTATCATCCAAGCCGCCGCGGCTTCGGGAGCAAGCGCCAGTCAAATTGAAAGCTGGTTATTGGCACTCGGAATCACAATGGGAGTAACATCCATCGGTTACTCTTGGTATTACAAAATGCCAATCTTAATGGCTTGGTCGACACCTGGAGCGGCGATATTGGTCAGTTCCGCGTCGCAATATTCGTTACCAGCGCTAGTCGCGGCCTTTGCTGTAACCGGACTACTGATATTTGTAACTGGTTTAATTTCGCCCCTTTCCAAAGCACTGCAACGTATTCCTTCTCCGCTCGCAACCGCAATGTTAGCGGCAATCTTACTGCCTTTCTGTGTGAAAGCATTTGAGCCTGTCATGACCATGCCTATCATCTTTGGAGTAATGTTTTCGGCTTATCTTGTCAGCAAACGTTTTGTGCCTAAGTACACCATGCTTATCTTACTGCTCATCGGTCTATTCTTCGCGTTTCAGTCAGACCAAGCAGCCTTGAGTACATCGGTCTTGAAACTAGCGAAGCCCAACTGGGTCACGCCACAATTCGACCTATCGACCGTGCTGAACATTTCAATTCCTTTGTACATAGTCACCATGCTCTCACAAAATTTGCCGGGTATCGCCATGATGAGAAGTTATCAGTATCAAGCGCCAGTCAAACCCATACTGCTCGGTACTGGGATAACCAATCTCCTATCGGCTCCATTTGGTGGATTCAGTCTCAATCTCGCGGCTATTTCAGCCGCACTCTGTATGACTGAAGACGTCGATAGAGATAAAAATGTGCGCTATAAAGCCGTGTTGTGGGCGGGAGGTTTCTATTTGGTCGCTGGGATACTCGCCTCGTCCGTTGTCGCACTATTCGTCTCACTGCCTTTACAGATTACACATATGCTAGCGGGCTTCGCCCTACTCGGCACGTTACTGATGTGTTTGCAAACTGCATTTCAGAGTGACAATCTACGTGAACCAGCCCTGTTAACCTTCTTGGTTACTCTTTCAGGAATGAGTCTACTTGGTATTAGCTCGACGCTTTGGGGGCTGTTAGTTGGTGGGTTATACACCCTTGTTATGCAGAGTAATAAGTCACGCTAGATTCTATTTATGCTTACTTAGCCAACTCTATCCAGTCGACTTGGCAAGTAAGCAACAACTACCTCTATTCACCGGACTTAACCATATCGAGAATTTTATGAGCTTTCTCAAAATGGTCTAGTTTATGCGTCTGAATCCACCAGGTAGCGGCCTCCATCAACAGCACTGGATCATCATTTTTGTTGGCAAAGAAGGCATAAAATGAAACACCGACATTGTCCCCTTTCTGGTTAATTTTCTTAGTGCAAACCTCGATAATTTTGCCTCGTAATGAGTCTCGCATTGGTCTCTGTCCATTTAGATTACTGTTGCGCAATAACATACAACGAGCGCTCGGTGAGAACAATAAATTACTGCATATTTATACAGCAAAATCAACTCAATACGTAACAAAGGTTCTGCGCTATTCCAAATTTATTCTCGCCACCTAAGATGTAGATTCTATTGTCAGCTGAAATCGCAACCCCGTATGCCACCCCTTGTGACAAGGCACGTTCGCGATACCAGACTTTACCATCAAAACGCCAGATACTATTGCTGTAGTGCTTCGTTAACCCTTTATGCGTATACCATTGGTGGTTGTTGAAGTTATTCTGGCTACCTATAAAATACGCCCCCCCCACCGCAAAGATCTGACCTTGTATTTGGCCACAAAAATGCCCTGCTAATCCTTCATGCTGGCTTTGAATATCAAATATTGAGGCACATAACTTACTGCTGATATGACTTGGTGAGTGAAGCTGGAACTGTTTCGTTTGCAGACTGCGAAGTCCAGGCTTTATCTCTCCCTCAATCAAGGTAACGGTACTTCCTTGCTGCACGATCCCTGCCCCACAATTGGCAGCAAATGGGTTCTTGTCTAATATCGCCCACTTTTCACGAGTTAGGTCAAAAGACCAAATATCCCCATTCCAGCCATAGCCAAAAACCGGGCGATACATAAACTCATTCAACACACTCTGATGTTTTTCGGGTTGTGACTTTTGATCAATCGATGATAACTTGGCGACGAATGAATCAAACGTTTCTTTGCAGTAACCGCCGAAGAAAACCAGTTCGCCTGTCGGCAAGGTACAAGCAGATGCCCCAAGCAAACCAACCGGTATTTGCGTGTTTAGTTTAGTCCAGAGGTTTCTCTTAGCATCGAAACAATAGGCGTCGTCGAGCACAACAGGCGATTGCTCGTGTTCGCGCTGGCCCGCTCCGGAAAAAACATAAAGTTTGTCGTTACTTACCACATAACAGGCATCATTACGCTCAGTACCCGGAAAGTCGACCGCTTGCTGCCAACCAGATGCTGGTTGCTCTAAGTCATAATAAAACAGCTGTTTTCCTGCACTGCCCAAACCAACATAGAGTCGCTTGCCAAGCAGACCTCCAATGCCATTTTTGATCCCGACAGGCAAAGCTGGAAATGAGTCAATAAGTAACGACATAACTGGTCTCCTGATTAATCCGCAATATCAACGCTTGAGCCATTCCACGCTAGCAGGTATACCTTTTTGCTGGCGCTACGGTCACTCTTTTCTCCACCAGCAATCAGGACCCCAGTACCCGTTGAGAACGACGCACCATAAGCAAGGCCTTCAGGTAATGCATTAACCTGTTGCCATAAACCATTTTGCTGTACATACATCTCGGGATTGAATGCTTTACCAAAGCCGTTGTGAGCGAACATATTTCCGCTTTCAAACGCTGCTTTTGCCCCATGGAAGTTAGCGCCGCCTGCTACGATTATCACCCCGTTACTTTGCCCGGCAAAGGCACCTGCGACTCCTTCCTGAACCGAACTTGTTTTAGGTGCTGGAAGTGAGTGCATACTCTGCCACGGCTGCTGTTGTGAGAACTGATACTGCTTCACTTCTGCGGTTCTCAGACCCGGTTTAATTTCGCCACTAATCAAGGTTGCTTTCGCGCCTTCAGCAACCAGAGCGCTACCGCAGTTTGGCAAATAAGGCGAGGAGCCAAGATCACTCCATTGACCCGTTTCCGGCTTGTAGCTGACGACCTGTCGGTTCCACTTGTAGTCAAGCGGCTTCATGCCCATATAGTCATCGACAATCTTTTGCCACGCTTTAGGCTCAGCGGCTTTGTCGGTGGTCATCACATCATTTAAATACCGATCAAAGTAACCCTTGTTGTAACCACCAAAAAACACCACTTGTTTGCCGTCCGGCGAATAGGAAGAGGCTCCTAACAGTCCCACTGGTGTAGAGGTATTGGCCTGTGACCATGAGTCACTTTCAACATCGTAACGGTATACGCTATCAAACAGGATCGGGGCAGGATCGCTTGAATTGGCTTTACCTGAACCACCAAAAACATAGATTTCATTACCAACGACTGAGGCGGTAGCTCCACTTCTTGCAGGCCCATTAAAGCTCGCTTTCTGCTGCCAACCTTTCGCAATGTTGTTCAGATCCAACATAAAAAAGTCTTGGCCTGCCGAACCCAGTCCGACAAACACTTTGTCGCCAACCTGCGCGCCGATACCACTTTTAATCCCAACAGGTAAATCCGGCCACTGATTTGCCGCACTGGCGTTAACAGTTAGCAACAGAGAAACAGTAAGCAATGGTGTGTGAATCAGATGATTTTTGATGTTCATTATTGTTATTTCCTTATTGGAAAGTAGTTTGAATAACCGACTTCAGAGTTGGCAATCGGCTCAAACCCTTGTTCCATGTTGGTTAGATTTCATACTAATTATCGATCAATGAAAAAATATTTCTTTGATCAACTTAACAATAAAAAATATTTTCACCAATAGAGAAAATAAAAGCTCACCGAGTAGTGAGCTTTATATATTTTAATTTAATATCATATAGATACTAGCTGTTCATCAGTGGCAGAACCACTTCTGCAGTTTCCATTACAGACCCAGTATATTCAGGATAAGTATCCAGCAAGGTGTTGATCAGCACATCAACCAATAATAGCGCACCAACTTTAGATGCGAACGCACCACCGGTTAAAGGCCCTTCAGGACGAGCTGCAACGAGAAGTTCGTCAGAAATCGCAGATAAAGGGCTATGGCTGATATTAGTCAGAGCAACCACAGGGACATTACGACGATGTGCCTGACTGGCGGCGTAGATAACTTCTTTGGTAGAGCCAGAGCTAGAAACCGAGAACCACAAATCACCTTCACTGCTGCGCCCAGCACTCATTGCCGCTAAGTGGGTATCTTCATACATGATGGCTTTTTTACCAATACGTACCAAACGGTAAGCCAGGTACCGGCCAACAATGCTTGATGCGCCAACCCCCACACAACCAATAAACTGGGCGTTATGAACCAGTTCGCAAATACGGCTTAATGCTTTTCGATCAATCAACTTAGCAGTATCTTGCAAACTATCTACAGCACTTTGGGCAGATACATCACAGATATCGCCTTCTACCTGAGGCTGATTTTGACTGGCTGTCTGGCTCAAATCCACGGCAAGAGCCATTCTGAAGTCAGAGTATCCTTTGTAGCCCATATCACGACATAGGCGCACTACCGTTGCTTCACTCGTCTGTGTATTGCGAGCAAGCTCAGTAATGGTTTGAAACTGGACATCATGTGCATTTTCAAGCACGTAGTCTGCAACCAGTCTCAATTTTTTACTCAAAGGTTCGATATTTGAACGTAATCGAACCATTAGATTTTTAGGCGAATTCACAACGGCCTCTTCAGATTTATTTGGCTTAGATAAAAGTATCAGACTCAGTGTCTCTTGAACACCAACAATCGAACTATCTCGCTATAATAAACTAATTGAAATCAAACGTTTCAAACTTGTCAGTTATCTTCTGTTTGGCGTCCGGGTCTAACAGAAGCGAAGGTTGATAAAGGCAGGGAGGCTAACCTCCCTGTGGAAGTTAGATAAAGTCAGCGTCGCGCATCTTAGCCATAACATCAGACTTCTGTTTGGCGGTCAGGGCACGAATAGGCTGACGCGGATCGCCAGCGTCAATACCGTGCAGCTGCATTGCGACTTTGCCAGCTGCAACACCACCGTACTCGACCAACACACGGATAATAGCGATAACCTTATCCATCAATGCCGCCACTTCTTCATGCTTACCTTGATTGAAGGCTTCAATAATCTTCAGGTAAAGTGGCGCCGCATAGTTGTAAGTACTACCAACCGCTCCCACAGCACCGACAGCCAAACCGGCAGGAAGGAACTCATCAACACCAAACGGGATATCAAATTTGCCGCCTGAGACACGAACACAACGTTGATACTCGTACAAATCTGCGTTGTTGAATTTAGCACCATACAGGTTCGGAATACGTTGCTCACCCTTGATTAAGAACTGCTCAAGATCCAGATTCACTCCTGACATACCTGAATGGTAGTAGTAGAAACCTTTTGACGGCGCAGCAGCTGCAACCTGAGCGCAGTATTCAACTAAATCATCAACACTGCCTGGTTTAAAGAAGCACGGACCAATCGCTGACGTTGCCAGGATATCTAACGTTTCAGCATGCTCTGTTAAGTTAATGGAATCAACGATACTTAAAGCGCCGGTGTGCAGAATCAGGTCAAGTTTGCCATCTGCCGCTTTAACCCAACGTTCTGCGATCGCTTTTCGTTCTTCAACTGAACAGTGTATGCCTTCGCCGGTAGTACCACAAACGTAAGCGCCCTTTACCCCTTGCTCAATTAACAGTTGAGCAATTTGATCAATTGCAGCAAAGTTCACCTTGTTGTCCACGGTAAAAGGAGTGTGTGGAGCAGCAATCAGGCCAGTTAGTTTTTTCATCTTAATTACCTTAACTTCAAATTGTCATCACTGTCCGTAACCAAGCATTAGCTCAGGCAACAGCAGAGTAAATTGTGGGAATACAGCAACAAGCGCCAATACGATAAAGAGAGGAACCAGCAACGGTAGAACACCGCGAGTCAGAACGTGGAATGGGATATCTCCCACGCGGGATACCACGTAAAGTGCCATGCCCATCGGTGGAGTAAGAATGCCGATCATCAGGTTCAGGATTGCCATTACACCAAAGTGAACTGGGTCAATACCAACCGCCGCAGCAACCGGAACAAGGAATGGAACCAAGAGTAGCAACAGCGCCAATGACTCGATAAAGGTACCAAGGAATAGTAGTAGCAAGTTGATCAGTAGCAGCAGCACCAACGGGTTTTCACTGATTGTCAGGAAGTAATCAGCCAACATCTGCGGTAACTGTTCACGGGCAACGATCCAACCAAATACAGTCACACCCATTACCATTAGAGCGACAACTGCAGTCGTGTTTACCGTCTCTTTAAGAATCTCAACAAAACCACCCAGGGTAAGCTGCTTGTAAACAACAGTACCAAGGAAAAGCGCATACAGAGAAGAGACTACCGCGGCTTCCGTCGGAGTGAACTTACCTGAAAAGATACCGCCAATGATGATTACCGGAGTAAGTAGTGATAAGAAAGCTTCTTTGAATGACGTCAGCTGCTCTTTTCGAGTCGCGCGAGGCAACGTCATATAGCCACGCTTCTTACAGATGAAGTAACTCATCGTCATTAGCGCAATACAACATAATAGACCGGGAATAGCACCTGCGAGGAATAAAGCGCCGATGGACGTATTGGATACCACTCCGTATATCACCAAAGGGACAGAAGGGGGAACTAATGGACCAATGATACAAGAAGCCGCCGTAAGACCACCGGCAAAGTCATCGTGATATTTTGCATCACGCATGGATTTTATTTCTAACTGTCCTAGGCCACCAGCATCTGCCAATGCTGACCCTGACATACCTGAGAACAACAAGCTTGCCATGATATTTACGTGACCAAGGCTACCTGTTATATGACCGACCATGGATTTAGCAAAATTGAAAATTCGCTCAGTAATGCCGGCACTGTTCATTAAGTGCCCTGTCAAAACAAAGAAAGGCACCGCCAATAAAGTGAAGTTGTCGATACCACCCAGCATCTGCTGAGCCGCGAAGTTGATCCCGGTGCTGTTGGTCAACACCAAAAACACTAAAGCAACAAAAATAAGAGAAAAACCCACTGGCATGCCTGCAAACAGCAGCCCTAACCAGCCAAAAATTGAACCTGCCATATGGAATCCCTACCTTTCAGCAATTTGTGAATCTGTTGAAGACACGGATTGACTGCCACAGAACAGTTGCTTGCCAATACCGACCATTTTTTCGAGCTGTCTGAACACCATAAATACGCCACCTAGTGGCAAGCTATAGTTCATCCAACTACTCGATACTCCGAGTGTGATCAACTCAAAGAAAGCCGTGCGCTGAACATGCTGATAACCCAATACAATAATGGCAAAAATAGACACCAGAACCGCGAGTTCCAGCGATAACACTAAGCACAAGCGAGCCTTTTCTGGCAGTTTGTCTGAGAAGAAAGTGATGTTGACATGCGTGCTGCGTTTAATGGCTATCGCACAACCGATCAACGACATGTACATAAACAGAACTCGGGCGAGTTCCTCACTCCAGAGCGAAGGATCATTGAACAACCAACGAGTCCCTATCTGCCAAGTCAGTACCACTAACAGGGCAGCCATCAACGGCACAGTTATGATCTCTTCAATATTGTTAATTATCTTACGTAACATCTTGAGCTCCATGGCTGGCCTAACTGGCCAGCCCGAACAGATGAGAATAGCTCACGCTACTCTCTTACATAGCCGCGAGTTTCTTAACGATAGGCTGGCCAACCTTATCTTCAAACTCAGCATAAAGTGGCTGCATCGCTTCACGGAAAGGCGCTAAATCGGGATATGTCACGTTCACCCCTTGCTCTTCAAAGAATGAAACCAGTTCCTCTTCTTGCTTCTTAACTGAAGCCGTATGCGCTTCACCAGCTTTCATCACCGCGTCTTCGACAATTTTCTTCTCTTTGTCAGACAGTTTTTGCCAAGTGGATTCAGAGATGATCACCATCTGGTCATTGACAATATGATTGGTCATCGCAAGGTTGCCCTGAACCTCGTAGAACTTCATGGTTTTGATCGTTGGTAGTGGGTTTTCCTGACCATCTACCGCATTCGTTTGAAGGGCTAAATAAACTTCCGAAAACGCCATTGGTGTTGGCGATGCCCCAGACAACTTAGCGTAGTTTAGATTTGGCTTAGCATTAGGTACGCGTAATTTCAGACCTTTGAAGTCTTCAATTGAGTTAAGAGGACGGTTAGAAGTGGTTTCGCGAGTGCCGTTGTACCAAGTATCGAGAGCGCGCCAGTTGAACTTGGACAGCATCTCTTCACGGATTCCAATACCAAAATCCGAATCGAACATACGGCGTAAGTGTTCGAAATCACGGGCAACATAAGGCAGTGTCACGGCTTCAGCACGTGGAATCCAAAGACCCATGCGGCCAAACTCAGCGTAAGTAATGTCCAAATCACCCATGCTTAACTGCTGCAGCATCGCGCGGTCATCACCAAGCTGTGCACTCGGATAAAGAGCGAGTTTCAGTTCGCCTTTACTCATCTCCTCCATGGTGTCCGCCAAGAGTTTAGCTGAAGCGTACTCCACAGAACCGACTGAGGCTTGCATCCCCATTTTCAGTGTTGTAGCGGCTTGTAGACTAGTGGCACAGCTTAGGGTCAGCAGAGCGAGAGTAATCTTATTGATGGCTTTCATATTGTTCCCTTTTTATACGATTTATACCTGGTTTCACCATTTTCAAAAAAAACTTTCATTTTGTTTGAAAAAAATCTTCGTTATGGATTATTATTGCCATGAAGATTATTTTCAAATCAACTTTTTACAAAATGTGATCGCGGACAAAAATTCGCCAGACATATCAATTGGCACACTGATTGGACGAATTGTGACGGTTTCTTTCTCCTTCACTCCGCACTAGCATTACTCAAGTTACGAGGCCCGTTGTGAACACAAAAAGTATAAGTATCAATGAATTAAAGCAGTCTCTGCTCGGTCAAACCGTAGTATCGATACAACCAGTGGTAGGCAGTCCTTTAGAAAACACCGATTTTATCGTCGCCATGGCGGTTGCAGCTGAACAAGCCGGGGCTAAAGCATTTCGTATCGAGGGTGTAAAAAATGTCAAAGCAGTCTCAGCAGCCGTCAGTGTACCAATTATTGGAATAGTGAAACGTGACTTGCAGGACAGTCCTGTCCGCATCACACCTTTTGCCAGTGACGTTGATGATTTAGCTAACGCTGGGGCAACGATTATCGCATTCGACGCCACGGATCGACCACGTCCTGAAAGCAGAGAACATATCGCTCAAGCCATCAAAAATTCAGGTTGTATCGCAATGGCTGACAGTTCTTGTTTTGAAGATGGTGCCTGGGCTCATGCGCAAGGAGTGGAAATAATCGGTTCAACATTATCAGGTTATGTTGGAGAGACTGAACCGACAGAACCAGATTTGCAGTTAGTCAAACAGTTTTCACAAGCTGGATTCTTTACAATGGCAGAAGGACGTTACAACACACCCGAGTTAGCGGCTAGAGCCATTGAGTGTGGCGCAACGGCGGTGACGGTCGGTTCAGCGATCACTCGTCTTGAAATCGTCACTCAATGGTTTAACTCAGCCACTCAGGCAGCAGGAGCAAAGGAATGCGCACATTAGCAATCGACATCGGAGGGACAAAAATCGCCTTAGGGCTGGTTGAACAAGGTGTGTTAATTGAGCGCAGACAAATCTCGACCCCCGTCGTCAACGATGTCGATATCTTTGCCCACACTCTACTCACGAGCAGCAGTGATTGGCTAAAAGAGTGCGACAATATCGGAATTTCAACCACAGGTTTAGTGACTGAGCAGGGAATAAGTGCCATTAATCCAGATACCCTCGCCTTTCCCGCTCCTTTTCCTTTAGTTCAGGCGATAGAAAAACACGTCAAACTACCTGTTCAAATGCTGAATGACGCCCAGGCCGCCGCGTGGTTCGAATATACTCAGTTGGATGATCAAGTAAAAAACATGGCGTTCATTACTGTATCAACCGGTGTGGGTGGTGGGATTATTATCGATGGGAAACTGCATCAAGGTCAGTCTGGACTCGCTGGGCATATAGGACATATGTCAGTATCTCTAACCGGTCCTAAATGTGGTTGTGGTCAAATGGGATGTGTTGAAGCTATCGCTTCCGGAACCGCTATCCAAAGAGCGAGTGAACAGCGCTTTTCCTCACCACTATCAAACATTGAACTGTTCGAACAAGCGCAGACCAATGCCGACGCCGAAGCGATCATTGACCAAAGCGCACAAGCCATTGCGGTACTATGCTGTAACTTAAAAGCATGTTTGGATCTCGATGTCATTGTCTTGGGGGGCGGCATCGGGCTGGCAAAAAACTATATTGCTCGTGTCGATCAAGCGATAAAACGTCGTCCAGCGGTATTTCAAGTACCTGTTGTGGCAGCCAAAGGCGATTATGACGCCTGCTTACTTGGTGCTGCATTTCAGTTTGGAGAGTAAATCATGACGCTTAAAGCGATATCTGCACCACGAATTTTCGATGGAAACCACTACCACTATAATTGCGCCTTAGTCTGGGAGGAAAACCAGATAGCCTCGATACTCCCTATTGGTGAATTGCCTAATGAAATAGAGCATCAACATTTCCCGACGGGTTTAATCGCCCCTGGATTTATCGATATACAAGTTAATGGTGGTGGCGATGTGATGTTCAACAATGACATCACAACACTCGGGATGGCAACCATATGTCAAGCCCATAGAAAACATGGTACTGCCTATTTACTGCCAACACTCATTAGCTCGACACCTGAAAATATTCAACATGCCCTCAACGCCACACAACAGGCGATAGAAGAATCGGTTGCAGGTGTACTGGGTGTTCATTTAGAGGGACCGTGGTTAAACGCAGAGAAGAGAGGGGCGCACGATGCCAACTTGTTTTACTCACCAACAGTAGAGCAACTCGAATCATTCCAATGGCCTAAACAAGGCAAGGTTCTGGTCACCGCCGCGATAGAAAATATCGACCGCTCGGCACTGCTGTGGATGAAAGAGCATCAAGTTATTCTGTCATGTGGTCACAGCAACGCCAAAGCGGATCAACTGCCAGATGAGAAACGCTTGCTTATCGATGGCTTTACCCATCTGTTTAATGCGATGTCTCCCCTAGAAGGTCGCGAACCTGGCGTGGTTGGTACAGCACTCTACTCAGATCACAGCTGGTGCTCGATCATTACTGATGGGATCCATGTTCATCCCCAAAACGTAATGCTTGCCCACAAGGCAAAACCACAAGGGAAACTGCTGATCGTCACGGACGCAATGGCGACAGTGGGTAGCAAAACCAATCAGTTTGTTCTCGATGGAGAAACGATCAAGGTAGTTAACAATAAACTAGTTAACAGTCGCGGCAGTTTGGCGGGTGCCCATATTGGTATGGATCAATCGGTGGCGAATGTCATCCGATGGGGAATTGACGAAGAAGAAGCGTTAAAAATGGCCGCAACCTACCCAGCTCAAGCGCTTCATTGCGACGATCTTGGAATGCTCCAGCCCCATTTCCGTGCAGCCGCAACCATACTGGATGACGACTACCAAAGCCAGGCCGTAATGGTTGACGGGATACTCTATCAATAGTGAGTCAGGAGGGACTCTCCTCCTTGGCTCTGTTCAACTCCCATCTGGCTCTAACCGACACTTTTCAGCGCACTACATTGTCGACAGCAAGTCTATTATTTTCCTATATCTTCTTGATTAAACGGGGCTTTGATTTAACAATAGCACCAATGATAAGGAGAATAGAATGTCAGACAAAATCTCTACCACCGCCTTGGCAAAACAACGTGAAATGGATGCTAAGAAGCTGTTTAGCGACCTTAAAGTTGCAGGCTATATCAATCGCTCAGATGATGGCTGGGTTCTGACAGAGCTTGGGATTAAATTTGGTGGTGAGTACATCGATCATACTAAATTTGGCCAGTTTATTGTTTGGCCAGAAAACCTCCTTATCGATTCCACCGCCACCAGCGGTAAAACCATGAGCGCCACCCAAATTGGTCAACGCTTTTCTCTCAACGCGAAAAAGGTCAATCAGTTACTACAGGAATTGGGTTGGATCACCAAAGGCGACAATGGCTGGCATGTCACTGCGTCTGGTCTCACTGTAGGCGGTTATCAGCGCGAAGACAAAGAGCGTGAACAACACTTTGTCGTTTGGCATGACTCGATTGTTCGCAACAAACGTTTGAGACAGTCAGTTATTGAGTTCTCAGGACAAGATGCCCAAGCGCACGCTACGGACAAATCGTTGTCGAGTTTCAGGCAAAAGTTCGAAGCTAAGCATCGCACGCTAGACGGGCACTATGTGCGCTCTAAAGCAGAACTGATCATCGATAATTGGCTTTACATGAATGGTGTCGTCCATGCCTATGACCGTCAGCTACCGATTGAACAAGATGTACTGAGTGATTTTTATCTGCCAACCGGAAAAGTCTATCTTCAGTATTGGGGTGACGACAACGCGACAACTCCAGAAAAACAGCAGCATAAAATTAGAGCCATCTATGAGGAGCATCATTTTGCACTAATAGAGGTGTTCCCTGATGAGATAGACAAGCTGGACGAAGTGCTGCCAGCTAAACTAAAACCTTTTGGTATCAAGGCGTATTAGTCGTCGCTCACTGTGCCAGCCAATCAACCTGATGCGTGATGCGTGTACTCTCTTCATGCTTGGGCAGCAACAGATAGTATCCACTGCTCAGATTTGGCGATAAAAAAACCTAAGCAATCATTTGCTTAGCTCATCCCCCGCACTGAATGAATAAAGTTTGAGCGGTTTCTGGTTCGACTTTTCGCCTAATAATCGCCAAAAACAGAAAAGATCCCATTAGGGATCTTTTCTTCAATGACGCCATCAACAGGCTAATTGCTACTTAGAGTATCTTGCTAACGCAGCCTGCTCTTTCGGCACCACTGTTTTACCAATTGGCGCGAGTGAAATGTACGCCAACTTTAAGTGTTGGAGCGCGAAAGGAATACCAATGATGGTAATAAAACAGGCCACTGCGGACATGATATGTCCTATCGCCAACCAAATACCGGCGAAAACAAACCAGATGATATTACCCACCAGTCCCAACGGGCTGGTACCTATATCTGTCTCATTAGTCAGCTCATCACGAGCGATAGCTTCTTGCCCAAACGGGAAGAAAGAGAAGTTGCCCATAACGAAACACGCTCGTCCCCAAGGGATGCCAATAATACTGATAAACGCCAGCAATCCAAAAAACCACCACATTAAACCCATGACGATACCACCGCACAGGAACCAAATTATGTTTCCAAGTGTTCTTAACACTGACTCTCTCCTTTGTGAAAAACCTTAGCCACTGAGCAATCATCGTACTTCAGTACTAGGAAGGGTGTATAAAATGAGCTTGAACGTGCCTTCCTTACTAGCGACCAGTATCAGGATCGTTCCTTAACCTAACATGAACAGTTTAAGACAAACCCTGCCAGACTGCGGTTGCGCCGCTGATACTACACAACAATAGCGCACCAAAACGAATTTTCTCTTTTGGCAATGAGTGAGTCGTCAACTGAGCGAGCTTGTAACCGATCCAAGCCGCTGGGATGAGTGGCACGCTGATCCAGAGGTGATGGAGTGTCAAAAACCCTGCCGGCATTTGAATAAGCAATGAGATAAACGAACTAAAGACAAAAAACGCAGAAAGATTGCCTCGTAGTTGATTCGCTTCCTGATGTTGCAGCAATAATGCCATTGGAGGGCCGCCTATCGCTGAACTCGTGCCAAAAAAACCGGAGAAAAAGCCAGCGACGCCCATTCGCATTGGCGTCGGCTCGATACGGAATGGGAGCAGGCTCACCACCACCGCGAACAACACCAATAACCCGAGCCAGAGTGTCATCACATCAGTGGACACCATGACTAACAATACGCCACCAGCAATAGAACCCGGAACTCGCCCTATCAACGCCATTTTTAGACCACCAATCTCGACACTCGCACGATGTTTAAGTGCATTGAGTATTGAAATAAACAGAGCCACCAAACAGATAGGCGCGGGGACATAATCAGGTGAAACTAAAATCAACAGTGGCGCAGCAACAATCGCTAAACCAAATCCTATCGCCGTTTGAACAAACGACCCCAAAAAGATAAGAAAAGCAGCAATCAATGCCTCTGACGAGACCCATTCAGCGAACATATAAATAACAAAGATGAGAATTAGAATGAGTCCATCATAATCGAAGTTTGATTAAAACGGACTCACTATTTTCATTTATTACGCAACGGCATAACGTTGTACTGGCTTATCATTAATTGGCAGATGAATCAGCGCCGCAGCAAAAGCCAATACCACAGTCGACCACCAGATTGGCTCATAGGATCCGTAGTAATCGTAAATACGGCCACCAGCCCAAGCCCCTAAAAAACTCCCTACTTGGTGAGTAAAAAATACCAAGCCGTACAGGGTGGAGAGATATTTGGCTCCAAAGATCTGGCGCACTAGCCCCGACGTCAAAGGCACGGTTCCCAACCAACAAAAGCCAATTGCCCCACCAAATATAACGGCAGTATGTTCAGTAACAGGCAAGGTTACAAAAGCTCCGATAACCAAGGTACGCATGATGTACAGCGCAGCCATTACATGACGCTTATTAAATCGGTCACCCATTACTCCCCAAAAATAGGAGCCAAAGATGTTAAATATACCCACATACGCCAAAGCCATTGCGGCTGCGGAAGCCGGTAATTGCTTGTCAGCAAGGTAGCTTGGCAGGTGAGTGGCGATAAACATAACGTGAAAACCACAAACAAAGAAGCCAAGGTGGATCAACCAATACCCCTTGTGAGAAAACGCCTCTTGCAATGCTTGTTTCAGCGTCTGATTCTCTTCAACACTGCCGACGGACGTAGCTTGCTTCGGCGTACTGTTTTTCATAAACAGTGCAAACGCGATCATAGTGCTACACAAAAGAGCGAAAGCTTGAAGCGCGGTTTGCCAACCAAAATCCGTTAGCAAAGCTTGTGCTCCTGGAATCATGGCAAACATACCAAATGAACCCGCCGCCGTAGTCAGGCCAAACGCTTTAGCGGCATGTTCAGCAGGCACGACTTTAGCGACAGCCCCCAAAACAATCACATAACTGGTTGCGCTTAAACCTAAGCCCACCAATACCCCAAGAGAAAGGTAAAGCAAGCTAGGCTCCATAGCGATAGAGGTCAGGTATAAACCTAAGCCATAGGCGATGGCACCAAGGATAATGATGCGCTTAGCACCATATCGATCTGATGCCATGCCAACAACCGGTTGAAACACGCCAAATAATAGGTTTTGCAACGCAATAGCAAAACTAAAAAATTCGCGTCCTGTCTGAAAATGTTCAGAAATTGGCATCATAAAGATACCGAAAGATTGTCTAATCCCTAGACAGATAATCAGAATGGCAATACCTAGCCAAACCATAACGGGAAATCGAAAAATACTCATCGCAGTACCTTAGTGATGATGATCATGAGAATGGCTGGCTTGATCGCCTAACGTCTGGTGGCAACCACTATCAACGGCTTGTTGTGCCAACAGATCCAACAAAGTTGGAGAGTGGTGAACAACAATCAGGGACAGTATTAGCAACAAGCTCATTCTCACAAGCTGAGCGAAAAGTGATTGAGAAAACATGATCCAAATTCTCAGCGTGGGTTTAACAAAGAGCGCGAAGTGTAGGGTTCGACGCGCAATGACTCAAATGACATTCGGTCAATTCCACTATGCATTGGCTGCATGGTTACTGCTGTTCAACCAAGCAGGGAACAAGTTCAAACCCTTCATCTAGCCACCCCGTAACACCACCAATCATTTTCTTGACCGGCCGTCCTAACTTAGCCAATCGTATCGCTGCTTTTTCCGTCCCATTGCAGTGTGGTCCTGCACAATAGACCACAAACAACGTCTCTGATGGAAACTCAGCCAAGCGCTTCTCATTGAGCCTTGGATGCGGAATGTTGATCGCCCCGTCCACATGCCCTTGTTCAAACAGCACTTCCGCTCTGACATCGACTAAGACAAAATCCTGTAATCCATTGGTCAACGCGTGGTGCACATCCCAGCAATCTGTTTCAAACTTTAGTCGTTGCTCAAAATGAGCCAACGCCTCTTGGCTGTTCGCCGCCGCCACTCTTGATACTGCACTCGACATATTACGTACTCCTTGTGTGATTGATGACAATACTATCTTGCCGTCAAATCGTAGTAGGTGACATTGGCGTAAAAGACAGTTATCGTTAATTTTCAGCCAAGCTGGTTATCTCAAGGAATGAAGATGAAAAAAGTCGCGATCCTCGCCCATACACATGTCACTCTGTTCGAAATGTCGTGTGCGATAGAATTGTTTGCTCTACCAAGACCTGAGTTCGAAAACTGGTACCAGACGGACGTTGTCAATTTACAAGACAGCGACATTCAGACCACTGGAAACTTGCTGTTTCGCGCTCAATACGTTGAATCTCTGCAATCTTACGACACGCTGATCATTCCTGGATGGCCCACTTGGGATTACCCGATTCCTGATAGAATCAAACGACAAATCACCTTGTTCATACAAGAAGGTAAGCAAGTACTCACACTATGTTCTGGCTCATTCTTACTAGCACGATTAGGTTTGCTTGATGGAAAAACTGCAACCACACATTGGATGTACGAGCAGAAGTTTCGCCAGCAATTCCCTCTTGTTCACTATCAGCCAGATGTGCTTTACGTCTTTGACGACAACATTGGATGTTCTGCGGGAAGCGCGGCAGCACTCGACCTTGGCCTCGCTGTAATTCGTAGCGACTACGGCTATAACATTGCCAATCAAGTGGCAAAGCGACTGGTGATCTCGGCTCACCGTTTAGGTGGACAAGCACAGTTCGTCGAAACCCCTATGTTAGAAGTACCCAATCAGTTTTCAGCCGCAATCGACTGGGCCAATAGTCAGCTTGATAAAAGCATCACGGTTGACACCCTAGCTGACAAAGCCAATATGTCACGACGCACTTTTGACCGTAAGTTTCGCGCCAGCTTCAACCTATCGCCTAAAGAGTGGCTAACTCAACAACGTATCGAGCGCGCAAAAGGGCTGTTGGAGGGAGAGGCACATTCCATCGAGCGACTCGCGAACATGTCTGGATTTGAAAATGCGACGACCTTACGCCATCACTTCCGTCGTCTTGTTGGAGTGTCACCACAACAGTATCGAGCACAGTTCAATGGCAAGTAGCAGCCACTAAGTCCTCTGTCGCGTGTTCAATTGAAGTAAATCAACTCAGAGTGGACTGGGTTACCAAGATTGGCGTATTGAAGAGATTGCCCCCAGGCGGCAGAGTTTCTCACTCAGTTCATTATCAAAGGGGGTAGCGTTATGCGTATGGGCATTAAACAACCAGCCGAAAGAGGCTGGTTTTTTCCTTTAGCGTCCGTGCAGCTTAACGTGATTCAAGTGGGTATGAACGATAGCTCCACATACCATATGTTCTTAAAGCGTCGCGATAGATTCCAAGGAGTTCACTGTTACTGGCTTGTTCAAGCTCTTTAAGTGGCTTGTCTGGGTAACTGACCGTATCAAAAGTAATGTCTTGTGGCCCAGTCTGCCAGCTAGCAATCTCAAATAGAGTTTGACCACGGCGAACGTGACTCGCGGAGCTAATAATAGTCGCATGCTGAATATTGTGGCGCGCTAGTGCATAGCTACTAAAGAGCGCATTACCCACCGTGCTGGTCGCGTAATTTTCTTCAATAATTCGTTCTTTCTTGATGCCTTTTTCAATTAACCAGTCAGCCATTAGCTTACCTTCAGTCTTATGATTTTTAGGCACGCCACCGGTCAATATAATTAAGGCGTCTGGGTTGTCCTTCGCCATTTGTAATGTCGTTTCTAGGCGCTCGATGAGTATCTGATGCATAGAGCCATCTGGGTTCAATGCATAACCTAATGTGACAATAGCACCATGATCACCTAGTTGACCTTTGTTGGCTTGTTTTTTAAGCGGGGTAGCTAACACGCGCTCAACGGTTGCAAAGATTCGCTTTATGTCTGATGCTTTGCCTGCATTTAACTTAGCGAGTGTCTCCATGTGCTTCTCTGACTCAGCTTGATTGTTGTTAAAGCGCTGCCAAACCGCAAGGTAAGCGTGCAGGTCGACGTCTTGTGGCGCAACGGATAGCGCTTGTTCAAATAGCTCAATCGCTTTATCTACATTCTTGTTGTAGATCTGCGCATTCGCTGCCGAGATAAGCAAATCAGTACGGTACGGTTCCAGTTGGTAAGCTTCTAGTAAACGGTCGGTGACGGTTTCCATATTGCTTGGCATTTTGGCGGTGAACCCAGCATGAGAAATACGGGCTGGGGATTTAAACGCCTGTACTGCGTCATTGAGTAGTTGGTCTACAACTTGGCGTTTAGTGATGAGTTGGGCGTAGTCACTGTCAGAGACAATTGCTCTATCATTAGCAGCAAAAGTGTGGGGGGCAGAAGCTAAGCAAATGACGCTACCAAGAGCGAGGGCAAGGAGTTGTTTCTTCATAGAGAAATCCTAGGTTTTATTTTTGAATAGTAAGACAGGTGATTTTGTAGCTTAAATTCAAACGATTAATAAACTGTGAAAGGACTCTCAACTCAGCTTGGTGATTTTCTACTATTGGTAAACTTCAGAATTAGGATCACGAAAGTGACAGAGTGGAGGGAAAGATGACCTTATCCAGTGAATTGAAGAAGGTCGGCACTATCATCCCCAACTTAGTGGATCAATCGAACGACCAGAGAACCTGGCGCACGCACAGATTCCACGTTATGGCTAATGACCACACCCGCTGTTGGTGAGTAGTAGGTCTGTATTTCATCACCAAAACTGTTGTATTGAGTCGCGAGTTTTTGACCGAGTATGACCGCTTCCAGCAACTCAACATGGCAAATTACAAATCCCCCTTGTTCTGCTCTGACACTGGTAATCGTATTGCCTTCCACGCACTCACTGTTTGTCTCTGCAACATCACCATCAAGCAATTGGTAACAACGCAAAACATTGAGCACACCTGTCGTGGCACGTTCTACCATCTCCAGATCAGTGTACCGACCCACTCCCACTTCAATGGTAATGGATGGAATATCAGCGCGATTGTAAACCGTTTCCAATATGCCAGGATCGCCTGGATCGTTGAGAATCACATCAGGGTTGATGAGTCGTGCCATTCGAATAGCATCTTCAATACGGTAATCGGCAAAAGCATAAAGAGGATAAGCACTACCACTGGTTTGAGAGTGGAGATCAATAGCCAGATCCGCATTGGGTTTTAGCAAGTTTTCCCACAGGCTATACGCATAACGGCTAGCATCATCACCATGAGGGTTACCGGGAAAAACTCGGTTGAGGTTGGCTGATGAACTGTCTGGTGCAGCGGAATGAAAATCGCGGCTATGGCGAGCAATACCCGATAAATTAACCGCAGGTACAATCGTCACGCACCCCGAAAGTTCTTGTCCCTCCAGTTCGCGAGCTAACTTCTGCGCAGTCAATATACCGTTTTGTTCATCGCCATGAACGCCCGCTGTGATCATGATACGTTTACCCGGCTTGGTCCCTTTAAAGACCCGAACAGGCAGGGTTTGTGGATGACCAATCGCATCCGTAGCAACCGCAAACCAGAACTTATGCTCTCCTGGTTCAAGCGCATTGACATCTAAAGCCTGAATCGTTGGATACATAGGCACAATACATTCGTTCAGCGGTTTGGTCATTTTCATCCTCAGCGAAGAAAGGCGTACATCCAGTGCACGCCTTATGTTTGTTATTGGAGACTACTTTAATATGGAATCATGTAATAGAGTAGTCATCAACGCTGAATTTTTGTTCCTGAATATTAGAGGACTAGCTTTCTTTGGTCGACGTCACGATGACACTGAATAAGATCAGTAACCCACCAGCCACTTGCAAAGTGGTTAAAGACTCTTGCAACCACACCATGGCGAAAATCGCACCAAATAATGGCTCGCTTCCCATCAGTAGCGAGACTCGCGTTGGCGAAGTTCGACGTACAGCATAGTTCTGCACATAAAACGCAAACAGTGTACAGAATAAGACAAGGTATGCCACTGTCATCCAAAATTCAGGACTGGTCGGAATCACAAACTCAGAGGCGGGCAAATACGTCACCGCGCAGACGATAGCCACACAAGCAACAACCAAAGATTGAAGGGAGGTTAAGGTACTGGTGGTGATCTCTTTACCTTCAGTAAAACGCTTAGTCAATGTCACCATCAAGGCACGCAATAGAGCGGCAGCCAGAATAAAGTAATCGCCACTGTTTAGCGATAATTCTATACCTTGATTACTGGTCAATAGCAGTACACCTACAACACTACAGAGTGTCAGTAGCCATAAAGTATTGCTAACTCTTTTCTTATTAATGACCAGCTCCGCAAATGCCGTCAATATCACCGACAAACTGATCAAAAACGCCGCATTGGATGCTGAGGTTTGTGAAACCCCAAACACTTCACAGAAAAAAATCGCCGACAGGATAAGACCGGTGGGGAGGGCGATCTTCCAGTCTTTATTCAACCCTCGGCGAAAGTCTCGAATCACTACAGGTAGCATACATAAAAAAGTGATCGAAAAACGGATAGAAATGAATACCAAAACACTGGTATACACTAGAGCACTTTTCGTCAGACCATAGCTGGTTCCCCAGAATATGGCGACAAGAAGCAACATCAATTCAGTTAACGGTAGCCTGAAAGTTCCTTTTTTCAGTTGATCCGTTGTGGCTGTCATATTTATTCTCCATCTTGGTAAAGGTCACTACGAGTACATCCCGGTACGCGCATCTTTCTCGCCATAATGAGGTAATGGGTGACACCTCATGCATGGTATGTCTATCGTCAGCCAACACCATATCTAAGGGATTATCTAAGGCGAGGCACTCCAACAGATTGTGTTTGCTATCGGTAACTGTCGTATCCCCACCGACAACATTGTTTCTTTTTAACAGCATGGACGCGATATAACTTACTCCGTTGCGATGAAGTCCCTCTGGCGTAGATAACCCCTGATTGACTCCTTCAGCCACTATTCGCTGAGGATGTACTCCGATCACCCAATCCGTTGGTTTACTCTCTGCTAAATCAAAAATAACGCTCAGCAATAGTAAGAGTTTGTTTAGGACTGGTGACTGAACAAATGTTTGCGTCAACGGGGCAAAAGTTCGCTCGATCCCTCCGCTGATCGAGTTAAAACACGTAGGCTGGTAGAAGGGTTGATGCGGCAGTAGCGTAAGCTCCTCAAGCGTCGCGCGCTTTGTAAACTGACCGTATCGACGATGACGATACATTGCGCCACCTGAGATATACCTATCCAGCTCTAGATTGTCCCAACATTTCTTAAAACGGATGACCTCATCAACATTCGTTTCCAGCATATGAGTCATTTGACGACCGCTAATGAAAACGTAGTGGTGATGCTCAAGCAATCCGGCAATCGCCATCAAGTGGCGTTCAAATAGATCTGTATCCATCTCACACCCCACCAATTTTATTCTCGGTAGAGGCTTGATGCCCTGACAACCCTAGCCTTACCCGCATCAGGCGATACACAACGCCTGAAAAATTGATCACTGAGTAAGTCGTTAACCTGTCCACAATGTCGCTCCATAAGTGGGATTTCATTGTTGACTACACTAGTATCCATAAGTAACTTAAGTGAAACAATATGGCTGCATTGCAAAGGATTTTTGCACCATGGACACAAATAAGCTTATTCCACTGCTCTCGGAAATGGCCATCTTCGTCAACGTAGTGGAGTCTGGCAGCTTTTCCAAAACGGCGAAGAAACTTGGCGTCTCCCCTTCTTCGGTCAGCCGTTCGATTACACGCCTAGAGAACACACTGGAAGAAAAGTTACTGGAGCGGACAACACGTCAGATGCGTCTGAGCGTAACGGGACAAGAAGTGTATAGTCTTTGCGCCGATATGATGTATTCGGCCAAAATGGCCGTGTCTGCGGCGCAAACAGACAAATCAGAAGTCTCTGGCGTACTGAGAATTGCCGCCCCCAAAGCGCTCTCCCGTCAGATTTTGATGCCAATGATTCTCGACTTTATCGAGGCGTATCCCAAGGTCAGTTTACAGCTCAAAGTGGCCGATCATTATATCGACCCCATTGGCGATGAAGTCGATGTCATCATCCATATTACGGATAAACCCAACATAGGCCTGGTAGCACGAACTCTGACTCAGTGCCGTCTAATACTCTGTGCAAGTCCGGCTTATGTGGAAAAAAATGGCATCCCTGAGCATCCAGAAGATATACACGCTCATAACTGTCTGTGCTTAGGGGAGAACCCTCGTGACCGTGTATGGGATTTCACCCAAGGTGAACAAAAGTATTCGATCAACGCTAGAGGCTCGTTCGCGGTTAACCACAGTGAAATTCGTCGCGAGGCGGTATTGAGGGGAATTGGGATCTCGGTGTTTCCCGAATTTGCGATTCAAGAATACCTCGACTCAGGTCAAGTTGTTGAACTGCTCGAAGAGTGGCGTATCGGCGGCAATTATCAGGGACAAGTTATCGCACAATATGCCCAATCAAAGTTCATTCCTAAGCAGATCAAAGCGTTTGTAGACTATCTTCAAACGAGATTTAACCAAGAACCATCAAGTTAGATACTTTCCATCGCTGTTTAACTCCAATTCAAAATACGGACTTCGTTGCCCTCTTGCGGCCACTTAGGAATGTTGAGCGACAGTATAAATGAAACGAAAGCCATTACCGCACCAATGTAAAAGACTGCTGCGGGTGACACTAGCCAAATAAAGCCGAAGGTGACTGGAATAAACACAGCAGCGATGTGATTGATGGTGAATGAAACCCCAGCGGTCGATGCCATATCCGCCGGATCGGCGATTTTCTGGAAATAGGTTTTTATTGCGAGTGCCAGGGCAAAGAATAGGTGATCAACCACGTACAAAGCGGCGGCCCACTCTGCGCTTTCCACTAACGCATAACCAACAAACACACAAATCAAGCCCGTGTATTCAAACATCAGTGCTTTACGCTCACCCACCTGACCGATAAATTTACCAATCCGTTTGGCAAACAAGAAGTTAAACAAATAGTTAATCAGGAATAACATGGTTACGTCTGCCGCTGAATAGCCAAACTTCTCTACCATCAAAAAGCCAGCAAACACAGTGAAGATCTGGCGGCGAGCACCGCTCATAAAGGTCAGGGCATAGTAGAGCCAGTATCGCTTACGCAGTACTAACTTTTTATTTTGCTGGACATGCGTCTCAAACTGAGGGAAAGCAAATGCCATCCACATCACCAGTAAGAAACCCGTCCCACCAAAAGTGAGATAGACCCATTGAAAGTCCATCACCAAAACTTCTAGACAAATCCATAGTGCGCCGTAAGTCACCAATGAAGCCAGTGCACCGATAGAGATAAATTTACCAAGCATCTCTGGTGCCTCCTCTTTGCTCAGCCATTGCAAAGAGAGGGATTGCTTGAGTGTCTCAAAATAGTGGAAACCCGTAGACATCAGCAACGTGGTCAACAACAGACCAAAAACCGAAGGGAAAAATCCGGTGATCGCGGTACCGATAGTCAAAGCGCCAAGTGACAGCAACATAAAACGTTGCTCTCGAATAAACAGCAACACAAAGACTGCGGTGAAGGCTAGAAAACCTGGGATCTCTCGTACACTCTGTAAAAGACCAATATCTGAACCGTCAAAATTCGCCCTTTCAATAACGAAGTTGTTCAGCAAGGCCATCCAGCTAGAAAAAGCAATGGGGACAACAATCGAGATAAGTAGCAGGAAGTTTTGCGGTGTTTTCCAACTCGCAGATTGATTCATGACGGGTTCCTCAAGTAAACAAGTTGTTACATTAGATCGCTTGCAGAGAAGAAACAATCAGATTTGCAAATTTTACTTTAGGGCTCAAAACCCGTCTCTAAGTACTTGTCAGCCTCAATCGTCTATCAAAAAAAAATGTTAAAACAAGCCTTTATCACGAATCTAAATCCCGTTATGGTGAACGAATCGACACCTACTATATGGCGCGAATTAAAGCGTAAATACACTTTAGGCTTACCCTTTGGGGTAAGCCTTGTCGTGACTAACTCCCTTAATCCACGCAAAAACTGTGAGTGTTATTCATACTACTTGCACTTTTGGCTGGATGAATCTCTCAAAAATGATACGCACGTCTAATTTATTGTCAGATTTGATGTTTGAACAATTAGCAAACCACACATAGAATTGACTCTATCCGACCGTATAAAATTCACAGGTCAGATGACTAAAAAAGACCCACACGTAAAAAGAATAATGATTGTGGGAGCAATGGAGGCTAGATGAATAACTCAGCGGTGGCGCATAAGGAGCATACAGTTCGCTCCTCAAACGATAAGAATGTTTCTATTTTAAATAGTACCGATGCGCTAGCCATGATTGAACATGGTGGTGAGTTGACGATCGGGATTTCAACGCCTGTTGGTACAAGCTTTCGTTGTAAAACCTCTTTTATTGGCACGCATTCCAACAACATTGTGTTAGCAGAACTGCCAAAGATTTCTGATGATGACTTAGAGTATTTCTTTCAAGAAGGTTTCTGGGCAACTGTACGTGCGATCTCACCTCGCGGTGAAGGCGCTATCGTGCATTTCCGTGGACAACTGCAACATGTGCTGACGGCTCCAGTGCCGATGGTCGCTTTGTCTGTACCTAAAACGATGCAAGTGACACAGTTACGCAAAGAGCCTCGTTTCGAAGTGAATCTTTCAGCACGTGTCGAAGCTAACACTCACAGGCTAGAGTGCGAAATTCGAGACTTGTCGAAAGGCGGTTGTCGCTTTATCACGGCGCCGTTAAGTCGACCTTTTCAAGTTGGCGAAGAGATTGCTCTTCATGTTCAGCTAAATACTCCCAAAGGCCCACGCTTTGAGCCCCTATTTGGCAAGGTGTGTAACCTCCAACGTTCACTCCATTACGCACGCTATGGTGTCGCATTCACTGATGATGGGAAGAACAATGCCAAGATCCTCCTAGGCCACTTAAAGTTCAATGGCACCAAACTAACCTTGCGCTAATCTCTCATATAAAAAAACGCCCTGCTCAATTAGCAGGGCGTTTTTTAATTACCGATTTGTTTAACCGATAAACGAGATGTAGCCTTGTAGAATGATTAAGTTCACTATGTCGATAAAGAACGCTCCAACAATTGGAACCACCATAAATGCCTGTGGCGATGGACCGTATTTATTGACCAAAGACCCCATATTCATTACCGCGGTCGGTGTCGCTCCAAGACCAAAGCCACAATGTCCACCAGCTATTACTGCCGCATCATAGTTAGAGCCCATCACTTTAAAGGTCACAAAATAAGAGAAAAACCCTAGCACCACAGACTGCACAGCGAGAATGACTAAAAATGGAATCGCAAGGTCAAAAATGTTCCATAGTTTCAGACTCATCAGCGCCATTGCTAAAAACAGTGACAGAGAAACCGTACCCAAAATATCAACGGTTTCAGCATCAATCTTATGGGTTTTGCTCACTTCCAATACATTGGTAATAAACACGCCAATAAACAGCGCATAAACAAAGTCAGGTATCATCAGCCAACTGATGTTGAAACTCACGACCCACTGCTCCAAATACTTGGCACCAGTGACACAAATTAGCAGAATAAAAAGAATCTCGATGACCTTTTTGGCCGTCACTTTATCTTCTTCATATTCGTTGTATGTCACGAGTTCCGGAAAGCGTGCGTGAGTCTGTGTACCTGAACCATACTCTGATTCAAAGCCATTTTTATTGATCAGCTTCTGCGCAACTGGGCTACCAATAATACCGCCAATAATCAAACCAAAAGTGGCTGAAGCCATCGCGATTTCGAGAGTATTAGTCAGGCCGTAGTTATCGGAAAAGGTTTGTGACCAAGCGGCACCAGTGCCATGTCCGCCAGACAGAGTAATCGAGCCAGCAATAAGACCCATTAAAGGATCTAGGCCTAGCGCGGTCGCCATCGAGACACCAACGCCGTTCTGAATGATGATATAAAACGAAGCGACTGCTAGGAAGATAAATACCTTCGCTCCACCTTTCATCAACTGAGTGTAATTGGCAGCGAGACCAACGGTGCTAAAGAACATTAGCATAAAGACTTTCTGCAACGGCAGAGAGAACTCGAGATTAATGCCATTGAAGTGCATTATTGTGATGATAACTGCGACGATAAGACCACCAACAATCGGCTCAGGGATATTAAACTTCTTCAAGATTGGAAGTTTGGAATTTACAAAGTGCCCTAGGAATAAAACGCTGATTGCGATTAAGAAAGATTCTAGCGGTCCAACTGAAATTATCTGATTCATATAACCTCTTTTTAGTTATTCACTCATCTTCCTTAACGAGTACAGAGCCCTATTTGACTCTGAGGAGCAATTGCTCAATGGTTCAACTTTTCTATTGAAATTTGTCCTTATTCAAACAGCCTCAAGATGCTCGATTCAACAGTTAACCCAACGAAAACGACGCGGGTTTTGAAAATGAAAGCGCACATTATTAATAATATTGCCCCTACTTGTCGAGTGCAGACGCAAAATTCACACTTTGTGACTATGTAAACTTAGGTAAAAACGGGAATAAAAATAACACTTTATGCAGGAAAAACTGACAAAACAGGCAAAAAAATAGCCAACCGCAATAGTGCGATTGGCTTATATATAGTGTGAACAAAATACATTCACTAACAACGTCAGTTGGCTAGGTGACCCTCGGCTTAAGAAGGGTCACTCTAATATATGCACTTAACGTGCCAACTTTAAAAGCACGTTGTTTTTTGTTCTAAAGCACACTTTTTGCCCAAATAACCATTTCAAAATGCAAAATGAAAATTGCATTTTGCAATAATTTGCAAATGCATATTAAACTACACTCTTATCAATACTTGACTCTAGTATGATTTTTCATACTTTTTTCATCTCTTAGCCGATATACTCTCTGCACCAAAATTTAGTTAACCTTCAATAATGAACTATCTAACGACTTTTCTAAAAGGCATCGCGATGGGCGCGGCTGATGTTGTACCTGGAGTCTCGGGCGGTACGATTGCGTTTATCACTGGCATCTACGACACCTTGCTTGAGAGCATTCGACGCATTAACCCATCGGCAATCGGGATTTGGAAGCGAGATGGATTCAAAGCGGCTTTCCAACATATTAACGGTTTGTTTCTTATCTCACTGTTTGGTGGGGTACTGACCAGTATTGCGACATTGGCAAAACTCATTTCTTGGCTGTTGGTGACTCATCCAATTCCTTTGTGGTCATTCTTTTTTGGTCTGATTCTGGTTTCTGTGTTCCATATGCTCAAACAGATCGAACAACGTAGCCTAAGCCGCTTAGTCTTCCTCGCGTTAGGGGTAGCATTCGCCTACAGCATTACGGTGTTAAATCCACTTCAGTTAGAGCCGACCAATATCAACGTCCTTTTCGCAGGCGGCATTGCTATCTGTGCGATGATCCTACCGGGAATTTCTGGCAGCTTTATCCTGCTTCTGATCGGGATGTATACCCCAGTACTCGGCGCGGTAAAATCCTTTGATCTGCCAATCCTACTGCTGTTTTTGTCTGGCTGTGTGATTGGCCTTCTGAGCTTTTCTCACGTTCTTTCTTGGCTGCTAAAGCGCTTCCGCGACCTTACATTGGTGTTCTTGACTGGCCTCATGCTCGGTACATTGCCAAAGATCTGGCCATGGAAAGAGACCATCAGCTGGCGTGTTAATTCCAAAGGAGAACAGGTTCCTTTAATTCAGCACAACCTCTCCCCGTCAGATTTTGAAGCTCTCACCTCCCAACCTGCGCAACTGGGTATCGCGATCATTCTAATGCTATGTGCGATCGGACTAGTTCTCGGACTAGAAAAATTCGCCGAGAACCGCGATCTGTAATCGAATTTAAAGCGGCTTGATGCAGAGCCGCTTTTCCCACCGAACCAAATCTTAATGAGAATTGATTGCAATTAGGTTTGCTAATCTTTATCCTGTCGCTTTGTTAATCAGCACAGATAAGTACCACCTAATGAGTGATTATGCGTTCTTTGAGCGTCTGTTCGAACATTCTAAACAGGTCACGCCGTATCTTGACGGACAAATAGCCCCTTTGCTCACGAGTGACCCTTCTCTCATTCATATTGCTCGCTCCAGTTCACCATCGATTCGAGAACTCTACTTAAGCCTAAAGCAAGAGTATCCCGAAGCGGGATCGGCCTACTGGTTAACACGAACTTGGACACTGCTCTGCTGGCAACCCATTTACGTCGCTTTTATCTCAATCTACGCCTGTCGTGGCTTACCCAACCTCACTTCAATGGCTCAAAAACTTCAACCCACTTTTGTCAGTGGCTATCAGTTTGAATCATTAGATTATCGACAAGGTAATGAATCAGAGCTTATTACCCATGCGGGCAAACAACTGATTGAGCTGTTCAACTATTTCCGTGATGAAATGAGTCAATGGACACGGATTAGACCCGGATTTACTCGCCATCTATTTGCCGATGGCGTGCTTGGATGCATCGTTAAACTTCATCAGTCTGCCCCTGAGTTGGGTGAAGAGTACCTAATGCAGCAAGCTAGACTTTGGTTACAAGCTTGTGAGCTACCTGAAAAGCTGCTGTGCTCACTTCGATACCTACCGCAATCTCGCGAGCTGAAACTGACCAGAACCAGCTGCTGCCTAGTTTATAAATGTAGTGGACGCCAACTGTGCAGCGACTGCCCTAGGCATCCAGACAACAAACGCTAATACGCTTTTTGCTCTTCAGTCCGTCGCTTGCCCGTAAAGAAGTAGGCGAGGATGCCGATCGCGATAGCGAACATGACGCAAAGATATATTGGATAATTGGCGGATATCGTTGCACTAAATGCAAGCAACGAAGCGACCCCATATCCGATGGTATGAAACATCGAAATGTACCCAGCGACAGCACCCGGCGAATCCTGCTGTTGTTCGGTCGCAGAGCAGGTGTAGGCAGGGACAAGCAACGCCGCACCGCAAGCCACTATCGTCATCGCTATCCCAAATATCCATATGTTCTCAGTAAGAAAAAGCATGAATCCGAACGCTAAGCATAGAGCCCCCGTTCGATACATAGCTAGCGGTGACAGTTTTTTCTTCTTAATCACAAGCACCTGAGTGACAAACGTGCAGGCGGCGCTAACTGTCAGTAAAACACCGATTGCGTCACTGATTTGTGCCGTTGTCCACGACGTGATTGTGCTGATCAAAGGCGAAAAACTATATTGTAGTAACGCAATGGCAGCACAGAGCAGTAACCCACTGGTTAAAAAAGGCAGCAGTTTCTTTTCTGGAAACCAAGCTAAGGGCGGTTTCTCACTAGAGCCTGTGCTTGGATCGACCTTGGGGGCTGGAAGATAGAGGGCAACCAGCAGAGCGAAGCAAGGCAAGGCGACCATCACCATTAACGGAGCATAAGGCGACATCTTCAAGGCCAGAATTGAGATAAGTGGCCCAATTAATCTTCCCGTACTTAATCCAATGCTTACTGAGGTGATAGCCTGTAAACGGTTATTTTTACCACACAAGATAATCGCCCAATGTTGACTGGCAGGCACCATACCCGACACAGTGCAACCGTAGATAATCCGCGCGAGCAAAAGCCCCGCTAAATACACGCTAAGCCAAGTCTCTTGTCCTTTACTCAAGAAGGCGAACAGAGTCAGGAGTAAAAAGCTGATCGCCATCCCCGCAAGGGCCTTTATCACCACGGTCTTGGGGCCATATCTATCGCTATATCTTCCCCAATAAGGAGCCGATGGTAGAAACAGCAGACTGCCAACCGCAATGAGTATCGACCATGTCGGCAAGCTAAACGCAGATTGCTCAACCAGAAAAGGCAATGACACCAACAGGCCATTCTGACCTATTCCCATTAATGCGGCCGCTAAGCCAACAACACCCAGTTGGGCGGTTTTATTTTGTGTAACTGACAACATATTGAAGGCACTGTATACGTAATCAAGCTCATAACGTAGTCATAAAGACCGTCACAAACCAAATGATTATGAAATTAATTATCATTTATATTTCGATATGTTAACATTACTGACTCGGAATCAATAACACAACTTGATATTTACTATGTACCGACTTGTCGATGCGTCGTTTGAAATCGACGGCAAGGCTATACTCTCCTCAACCAATCTCGATTTCGAGCAAGGAAAAATAACCACCTTACTCGGTCATAACGGTTGTGGGAAATCGACCCTGATGAAATTACTAAGCCGACAATACAGTGCCAGTAGCGGTAGAGTTTTGTTCCAAGATTCGCCTGTGGCTTCATTCAGTCATCTAGAGTTTGCTCATCAAGTTGCGTATCTGCCACAACATCCTCCACTCACCGATGGAGTGACCATTCGCGAACTTGTCTGCTTTGGCCGCTACCCTTGGAAAGGCGCTTTTGGTCGCTATAACCAACAAGATCACGCTATCGTCGATTCGGCAATCGAACAAGTGGGGCTGACCTCGCTCGCTGAACGCTATGTCGCTACCCTATCTGGTGGTGAGCGGCAGCGAGCATGGGTCGCCATGCTACTTGCTCAGCAAAGCCAATGTATCTTACTTGACGAACCCACTTCCGCTTTGGATGTCGCCCACCAGCACGAGTTGCTCGCTTTAATTCGTGAACTCAACCTGTCATTGGGAATCACGGTGATCATGGTGTTGCACGACGTAAACATGGCCGCCAAATTCAGCGACCGCTTGATCGCTCTCCACTCAGGCAAAGTGATTGCGTCAGGTACCCCAAAAGATTTGATGACACCAGAGACTCTCATGCAGATATACGGTATGGAGCTAGCTCTTTTCCCCCACCCCGATACGGGTCAGCCCATCAGTTATATCCCCTAAACCACAAAGGAACGAATAGTGAAAAAATTTTTCTTAATCTTGTTTTTTGCCATCGCCTCTAGTCAAAGTCACGCGATAGACATTACTCATGAGATGGGAGTGAGCTCATTCGACCAACCACCAAAGAAAGTGGTGGCGTTAGATTGGGCATTAACGGAAACCGTTTTGAGTTTAGGTGTCGATCTCTATGGCGTAGCAAATCCTCAAGGCTATCAACAGTGGGTAGAAGAGCCTCACTTAAATGCGTCAGCGACAGACGTCGGCTCACGCAGAGAACCTAACCTTGAACTGCTCAGTGAGCTCAAACCAGACGTGATACTTATCAGTAAACATATGGCTGCGGCATACCAACCGCTCAGTCAGATTGCACCCGTGTTAGTGTTTACCATCTACAACGAGGACAAACAGCCTCTTAAATCAGCGGAATCCATCACCCGTTCTTTAGGGCAACTGTTAGACAAGCAGCAACAAGCTGAGCATGTTATTGATCAGACGCACCAACGACTGACAGACAACGGACTTAAGATTCAAGCGGCAGGCTTAGCTGATAAACCGGTTATCTTTGCACGCTTTATCAACGACAAGACTCTACGTATTCACAGCCAAGGTTCACTAGCGCAAGACACAATTACAGCTATGGGACTGCGTAATAACTGGCAAGAAACAACCAATATGTGGGGGTTCACCACCACTGGGACTGAAAAGCTAGCCGAGCATCAAAACACCCATCTGTTTCTCTTTGGTCCTCTGAAAGAGAAGGAACGCAAACTCCTTGCTCAATCACCACTTTGGCAGGCAATGACATTTACTCGTACTGATTCAGTCTACGAACTTCCTGCAATTTGGACTTTTGGTGGTCTTATCGCCGCCCAACGATTCAGTGACCACATTACCCAACAACTTGTTCATCCTTAATGCACGCGACCAAGCTTCTACAAACCAGAGAATACCCAAATAGCGGCTATTTGCTCCTAACTGTCACCTGTATGGTGGTGATTGGCGGTCTGCTACAGATTACGGCGCCATACTCACAAGGGATTGGCATACTCTGGCAAACTGTGTTTCATTTTGATGAGACAAACTATCAGCACATTATTACCCATTACACCTATCTACCAAGATTAACTGTCGCGGTAATGTGTGGATTTGCCCTTGCGGTTGCTGGATGCGTTATGCAGTTTGTCCTGCGCAATCCTATCGCCTCGCCCACGACGCTCGGTGTTGCATCTGGGGCAGAGTTTGGCATGGTGATGGGGCTACTTTTGCTGCCTAGCACGACCTGGATTGCTACTTTTATCCCAGCGTTTATTGGTGGCTGTTTAGCGACAGGACTGGTGTTTACTCTCAGCTCCAGCAGAGGTTTTTCGCCATTGCATATGGTACTAGCGGGGTTGGTCGTCAGCCTGTTTCTTGGTTCAGTAAACACCATGCTGCTGTTATTGCATGAACAACGCCTCACGACCATCTTTGTCTGGGGTGCGGGCGTACTCAACCAAAATGACTGGACGAGTGCGCAACTTTTGCTGCCGCTTATCGCGTTACCCACGCTACTCTTGTTAGTCCTGCAACGGCCGCTATCGGTTTTGCAGTTTGGTGACAATATCGCGACCTCGTTAGGCGTGAATATCAAACAAATTAAGCTTGCCTGCCTATCACTGGCCATTTTTATCACTGCGGCGGTCGTTAGTGAGGTTGGGCTGATCGGGTTTGTCGGCATCGTGGCACCAGCAATAGCGAGAATGTTAGGCGCTCGTTCATTGATGAAACAGATCCTAGTCAGTGGAATAGTCGGCAGTACACTCCTACTTATCGTCGATCTCGTCGTTCAGCCTTTCTCTGGTGTTGGCGGTGAGTTGCTACCCACCGGGGCCATGACCGCTCTAATCGGCGCGCCGTTTTTGCTATGGTTATTACAGCGAACCAAATTGCAGTCAGACCTTAAAGCGAGAAACGAATCTTATAGCCAGTACAAAGCTGTCGATCCAACAAAGATTGTCGCTTTACTGCTGGGCATGTTATTCGCCACCACCATCATTGCTCTTACTGTTGGGAGAACTCCCATCGGTTGGAACGCAACATTGACCCAGTCCCTATTTGAGCTCAGGTTTCCAAGGGTTATGGTTGCACTTCTCGCTGGGATTGGGCTCGCGTTTGCAGGCACCATCATCCAACGGTTATCAAACAATCCAATGGCGAGTCCCGAAGTGCTCGGTATAAGCTCTGGAGCGGCTTTAGCCTTGGTACTCGGCACACTAAGCGGTATAGCGATAGAGCGAGACCAACAAATGCTACTCGGCACGCTAGGTGCAGTGTCGGTCACAGGTCTGGTATGGCTAATGGGGAGAAAACACAACTTCGCGCCAACCCACACTTTACTGACTGGTATTGCATTAAGTGCAGGACTCGATGCTCTGTTGAGAGTCGCGATGAGTTCAGGACACGACAACGCAGCCGCATTGCTTACTTGGTTATCGGGTTCCACTTATCTGGTCAGTCGTGAAGATATGTGGTTGCTGATGGCTGGTGTCTTATTGATGGGAGCAATAGCGTTCTCGCTTCAGCGTTGGATCACATTGATCACTCTCGGTGAAGTCACGACCAACAGCATCGGCCTAAACGCAACCATGGTCAGGCTCGTACTGCTGATGGTTGTTGCGGCACTTACCACCCTCTGCACCATCGTTATTGGCCCACTCAGTTTTATTGGTTTACTCGCTCCGCACATGGCACGGTCACTACACCAATACCGGGCTCTGCCGCAAATGATCACGGCGGCTCTGTTGGGGGCAACTATCATGGTCAGCGCAGATTGGATAGGCCGCACCTTATGGTTCCCGTGGCAGTTCCCTGCTGGGTTACTTGCGTCATTAATTGGTGGGGGGTACTTCCTCTATTTGATGAGGAAATAACGCGTAGCTGCGCCATGGCGATAGTATGGCGCTCTAGCAATAGAATTCCATACTATATAATTATTGATAAAACCAACACTTACCCAGCTTGTTACTAAATTCGATAATTTATTAAAAAACAGTTGATCATGAGAATGATAATAATTAGCATTCGCGGTGTCAGTTTAATTAATAATAATTCGAGAAAGAAAATGAATCCCAGCGCTTCGCTCAACCGCGAGATTTCAAATCAACAGGTCACCAACAATGACCCCGCCTTAGCATGTTTTCTCAATTCGCTTGCCCGAGAAAGCCAAGCCGTTCACATCGATTCACATGAGAACAGCATCACCTATCATTTAACACTGTCTTGTGACCGATCTATTCATATTCCACTTAGCTATTATTCATCGCTAGGAAGTCACGAATACCAACTGCCAGCACTGCTGGTTAACGGTGACTCACTGACCGCATTATCAGTCAACGAGCTTATCGATTTAATTGTTGGCGAACCCGCGATTGTCGGATTGATTAGTGACGAGCAAAAACAGATCTTTGCCACTCGAGTACTGGAGAGTCAACGTAATACGAGCCAAGGCGTGCAACACTCCCCATACCAAGCGAAACTCTTCAGCGACGCTCTTGATTTTAAGACCGCAGAACAGGGACTGCTGATTGGGCACTCCTTCCACCCAGCACCCAAGAGTCGCGAACAATTTAGCTTGGAAGATGCCAAGGTTTATTCCCCAGAGCTTGGCGGGCAATTCCAGCTTTACTGGCTCAGCGTAGACAAAGAGCTCATCGTTCAAGGCAGTTCTGCCAATATGTCATGCCAGCAACGTATGTCGGACTTAGTCGCCCATGACCCCAAACTCACACAGGCACTCGCTGACGCAGAACTCCAAGACAAGTGTCTGCTCCCCGTTCACCCTTGGCAATGGCGTGTGATGACCAACAATCCTTCCATTACTCACTATCTAGACAAAGGACAAATCGATAATCTCGGTCAATTCGGCGTAAACTGGTACCCGACCTCATCAACCCGTTCGCTATATGCGCCGTCGCTACCTTATATGCTGAAGTTCTCACTCAGTGTAAAGCTGACCAATTCAATTCGTAACCTATCACTCAAAGAAGTGATTCGCGGGACACGTTTGAACGACCTCTTCCAACAAGACATGCTTGATCAGCAACTGGGTAAAGGCTTTGGTTTCCAACTGATGCAAGAGCCAGCGTATATTGGCCTAAAAGATATCGACGGCCACACCATTGACGAGAGTCTTGTGGCATTTAGAGACAACCCGCTGGAACACAAACCACAGCAGGAAGCGGTCGTACTCGCCACGCTAACTCAGCAGAATCCTTATGGCGGTGAAAGCCTTGTGGCCGCCCGAATTCGTCACTACGCTCAGCAAAACAAACTTTCGCAGCAACAAGCGGCAAAACAATGGTTTGAAGCCTATTGTACTCATTGCGTGATATCTCTCTTCCACCTTCAAGCCAACTTCGGCATCGTGTTCTTAGCCCACCAGCAGAATATCGTAATGCAATTGGAACAAGGCTTCCCTGTCGGTATGTACTATCGTGACTGTCAGGGAACTGGCTACACGGATCTCGCCTTGCAGCGCTTTGGTGATCGATTAGGAGATGAAGACGACACGTTAGAGAACTACTGGAGCCAAGAGAAGGTCGAACGTTACTTTGCGTATTACCTAATCATCAATTCAACGTTCAATGTTATCTCAGCGATTTGCACCAACCTCGACCTTGAAGAGTCACAGTTAGTCGAGATTCTGTATAAAAAGCTCACTGCACTACTCGAAACAGGGGTCAATGATGACCGCTGTTTGCGCTATGTTTTAGAAAGTAAGACGCTGTGCTGTAAAGGTAACTTTTTCTGCTACTTGCAAAACTTCAACGAAAACTCTATCCCCGATCCTGCGGTGATTTACTTCGACCTTCCTAATCCTCTTGCTTGCGTTAAGGAAACTGCACATGTCTGATTTTAAAACGGTTATCTATCAAGATAACCCTACACCAAGTGCGCGTGTCACTCTCCAAGCCAGCGACCTCGATCAACCTACGCTGTTCGAGACCTTCGTTAACGAACTCGACCAACTGTTTAGTCTCAACAAACAGCTTGAATCGCTGACACTGATGATTGATGACCTACAGCTTAAGCAGCAAGTCACTCAAGAGCTCTCTTTAAGCGATGGAGAGCTGCACCGAAAGAGTTTTTACCAGTTACCACTGCTTTGGCATAGACACAAAACGTCAACTCATTTCCCAAAGCGTTTAGTTCAGTCGAACGACCAATACCGACCTCACCCTTTAAGGCCGTCAAAGCCAGAAGGTTGCGTCTATCAGAGACATGACAAGGACGCAGACTTGCAAGTCAGCTTCCGTGTCGTCGATATCGACAAGGATCTAGCTCGATTTACGCGCTGGATGAACGACCCGCGCGTCGCCCATTTCTGGGAACAAGCATGGAGTGAGGAAAAACTGGCTGAATTCCTTCATCAGCGTATGGCTGACCCACATATTATTCCACTGATTGGAGAGTTCAACGGCCAACCTTTTGGCTACGTTGAAGTCTATTGGGTCGCCGAAGACAGGCTGAGCCCTTACTACGACGTACAAGACTATGACCGTGGTATTCATCTTCTCGTTGGCGAGCAAGACTTTCGTGGACCTCAGCACTTCAATGCGTGGATGAAAGCGATTAGCCACTATCTTTTCCTTGATGATGTGCGCACTCAACGACTGGTTCTCGAACCAAGATCGGATAACCAGCGACTATTCAATCGAATTTTGCCGTTCGGCTATGAAAAGTGTTTTGAGTTCAACTTCCCTCACAAACGCTCTGCGTTACTGATGTTGACCCGTGATCGTTTCTTCTCGGAGCAGTGGTAATGGACCAGATAGCACTACATAAATACTGGCCTTTGGCTAACCAGAAACTCGTCGCCAAGATCATCAGTGAATTTGCGTATGAACAGGCATTTCGTTTCAACCAAGAGGATGCGGGCTATTCTCTTTCGTTGAGTAATGGTGTTAGCTACCGATTCCAAGGCTCTGAAAACATCTGGGGACAGGTCGTCATCGAGCCAACAACGCTTTGCCGCCAGCCGGAAAATACCATTTCCGCAGCTCTATTGATGCGCGATTTACAGACGCTTCTCAATATGTCGGACGATGCGTTTGCTGAGCACCTAGAAGATCTGAATGCGACCTTATTAGGCGACTGTAAATTGATGCTCAAAAAAGAAGGGATATCCGCACTCGATTTGTCACTAATGCCATGTGAACAGCAACAAACCTACTTTGACGGACATCCTAAGTTTGCTTTCAACAAAGGGCGACGCGGCTGGGGAAGCGATGATCTCAAACGCTACGCTCCCGAGTCCCAACGAGTTTTCCAACTCGGTTGGGTTGCTGTCGAGCATTCAATACTGCAACTCGCAACGAACAATAGAGTCAGTTGGCAAGATCTGCTCAATGGCTCAATCAGCGAGTCGGAGCGCAGAGTGATGGACAGTATCGTCACATCCTATGGCGTAGACATCGCAGACTATCATTATTTGCCCGTTCACCCGTGGCAATGGAGCCAGAAGTTATCGCTGCTCTTTGTTCGTGAACTGAGTGAGAAAAAGCTGATCTACATCGGTGAGTTTGGTGATCAGTTCCTACCACAGCTCTCTCTACGCACATTGAGTAACGTCACTCGACCGGATAGCTACGATATCAAATTGCCGCTAACCATCATGAACACCTCCTGCTACAGGGGAATTCCTGGTCGCTACATTCTTGCTGGCCCAATCGCATCCGATTGGATTGAATCTCTATTTCGCCATGACGAGGTGTTGATCAAGACTCAAGCCGAGGTTCTTCAGGAGCCCGCGGCTGCGTTCGCCGCTCAAGCCGATTACCACGCCTTGCAGCATGCACCTTATCGCTACCATGAACTGCTTGGGGTTATCTGGCGTGAATCAGCGGCATCGAAGCTAAAACAGGGCGAGCAGGCGAGCTTAATGGCCGCGCTGATGGAAAGTGACAATCAGGGCAACTCACTCATCAGTGAGTACATAAACCGCTCAGGCGTCTCAGTAGAGACATGGCTAACGCATTTATTTGATGCGGTTGTCATACCTTACTACCACCTGCTGTGTGTCTATGGCGTATCACTGATCGCTCACGGGCAAAACGTCACCTTAGTATTAGAAAACGATCTGCCGAAACGAATTTTACTCAAAGACTTCCAAGGTGACATGCGTCTTGTTTCAAATGACTACCCAGAACAGTCAACGCTTGACCCAAGGGTAAAAGAGGTCACCGTGCGACTCGACGAAGCGTTGATCATTCATGATCTGCAAACCGGTCACTTCGTAACGACGCTACGTTTTATCTCACCTTTAGTCGCCAAACTCGGTTTTTCTGAGCGTCAGTTTTACGCGCTGTTAGGCCAACGTATCAAAGCCTACATGGCACAACATCCTGACTATCAGCACCGATTCGCCAAGTTCGATCTATTCAAACCACGCATATTGCGTATCGGACTTAACTTAGCCAAGTTCCGCCACAGTACCGATGCCAGCTCATCAAGAATGCTACCCGATATGGATGACATGCTTGACAACCCACTGGTGACAGCACTGCGAGCAGAACACCAAATTTAAAGACTTATAACAATACATAACGGCAAGTTAAGCCGCATAAAGTAAACCAAGAAAAGGATTGTGATCATGGAACACACTCACAACGTCAAACTCGATCTAGCAGGTGTCGGTGTTGGGCCGTTTAACCTCAGTATTGCTGCTCTATTGACTGAAAAACCTCAAATAACGTCACGCTTCTTCGAAAGCAGAGATACCTTTGCGTGGCATCCAGGGTTGTTACTCGATAACACCAACATGCAAACCATGTTTCTCAAAGATTTAGTGACAGCAATCAGCCCAGAAAACCGCTACTCATTTCTCTCTTATCTGGTCAAAAACAAAAAGTTCTATCGCTTTTTGTCGGCCGAACTCCAGTGCATCAGTCGTCATGAGTTCTCGGACTATTTGGCATGGGCGGCACATCAAATGGACAACGTTCAATTCTCCACTCGCGTTGAGCAAGTCGAATACACGGGCAAAACCTTCCATCTCCATACCAACCAAGGTGTCTATCAAGCTGACAACTTGTGTATCGGTACAGGTAAAGTACCCTTTATTCCTGACTGTGCCAAAGCGCATATCGGTGAACGTGTTTTCCATGCTGCTGAAATCGGTCTTCGCCAGCGAGATTTTACCAACAAGCGTGTGATGATCATTGGCGGAGGACAAAGCGGTGCCGATATCTTCATCAACGCACTGCAACATAAATGGGGCAAGCCTAAATCTTTAGACTGGTTATCACGTCGGTCAAACTACCAACCACTTGATGAGGCATCGTTTACCAATGAGTTCTTCGCTCCAGACTATGTGGATGCATTTATCAACCTCTCTCCAGCAGTCAAACACAAAGAGATTGCCAATCAGAAACTCACCTCTGACGGCATTACACAAAAAGCGCTGCTGACCATTTATCAAGAGCTTTACCAACGCTTCGACGTTCTGAAAGAAGAGAAATGGGTAAGACTACTGCCTCATCGCACCGTGACTCACATTAACAACGAGTCTGATGGATTCAGGTTAGCCGCCAACAATGCTCTGGGGCAAAACCTTGAAACACATCATGCGGATGTTGTCATTCTCGCGACCGGTTTTGAAGCGCCCTATCCAGCCTGTTTGCGCGACATATTGCCTTTACTCGATATGGATGAGGATAACCGCTATCAGATGAGTGCCGATTTCGAACTGAAATGGGAAGGTCAGCACAACAACAAAATCTTTGCCGTCAACGCAGGCATGCACAGCCACGGAATTGCTGAGCCGCAGCTCAGTCTGATGGCTTGGAGAAGCGCAAGGATCATCAATAGTCTGGCTGGAGACACACTGTTTGAGACCGATTCCGGTCGCGGGATGATCGATTGGCTTAGCCCGAGCTCTGTTAGCAAGGCATCGACGATCTGATCCATTTAGGTACTTGGTCTCTTTGCGTAGATCGAGACCTATTTATCAAAGCAAGAAACTAAGGCCATTGAACAAGACATAGCGTCTTGTCGCGCCTATACATTAAACATAGAGAAAAAAATGAACGTTAAAAAAGGAAGTTTTCCACTATCTACTGTCGCTATTGCTGTTGCTGCTGCGACTACGGTATTTGCCGCTCAAGCCCAAGAATACACCAGCAATGAGAAGATGGTCGTGGTATCAAGCCATCTACCAAAAGCCATCAGCGATATTCCAGGCACGGTCTGGTATATCGATTCACAAACCATCGAGCAGGAGTACCGTGGTGGCAAGAGCCTCGATGAGATTCTAGCTGCCACAATTCCCTCGCTAGATGTCAGCAGCGGTGGCCGTACGCACTCGGGGCAAAATCTGCGTGGTCGAAGCCTGATGGTGATGATTGATGGCGTGTCGCTTCAGTCTGTCCGCTCACTAAGCCGTCAGTTGGACTCCATTGATCCATTCAACATCGAACGCATCGAAGTTCTATCTGGCGCAACGTCGATTTATGGAGCGGGCTCGGCAGGTGGTGTCATCAATATCGTGACCAAGAAAGCCTCAGGTGACGACGTTGAGTTTGAAACCTTTGTCAGCGGTACTTCTGGCTTCTCATCCAGCGAAGATTTTGACTACAAACTGGCGCAATCAATCGCAGGTGGCAATGAAAAAGTTCAAGGTCGAGCGTCGGTCGCGTACACCAAAACTCAGGGTTACTTTGATGCTGATGGCAAAATCGTTACCCCCGACATTACACAAGGATCAACACAGTTCAACGAAACCATCGATCTGTTGGGCAACCTGCAAATCAATCTTGCACCTGGTCAGCAGCTAAATCTGTTGGCGCAATACTACGATAGCCAGCAAGATACTCCTTACGGCCTCTACTTTGAAAAAGACGGTAGCGGCAAGTTTCAGTTTGTCGATGTTAGAGAAGGATACTCAGCAGAGCGTCAGCAGGGGACAGAGCGTGTAATGCTCAGTGCGGCATACACCAATAACAGTTTCTTGAGCCACCAGCTGATTGCCGAGCTTTCCTACCGAACCGAAGACCATACGTTCATGCCGTACACATCCGACGGTAAGAGCACACTCTCAACCAACTCTTCTCGTCAATCCACCGATATTTTGGCGATGAAAGCGGCGCTGAATAAATCATTAGGCTCATTAACGTTGACCTACGGTGTTGATGGTTACATAGATAAATTCGATAGCGACAAAGCCGTCTACGATCAGGCCACGACCGAAGCGACCGGCGGCCTAGTTCATGTCATCAATGACATCCAAGGCCGTTACCCTGGCATTGACAGCCAATCTCTCGCTGGCTTTATTCAAGCGGAGTACCAAATTACCGACGACTGGTCTGTTCAAACGGGCTACCGTTACCAATACATGGACATTGATGTTGCCGATTTTCAAGCTACACCAAGCTCGACGTTTGTTCCTGGTGGTTCAACCGACTACGCTGAAGGTCTCTTCAACCTTGGTACGATTTATCACTTAGATCCAACATCTCAAGTTTGGGCTAACTTCTCGCAAGGTTTCGATATCCCTCAGTTGTATCGCTACTATGGCAAGAGTGCGACGCAAGATGTCGCGGCATCTAAACTCGAAGGAATCAAAACAGACAGCTACGAAATCGGTTATCGCAATGACCTAGATAATCTGTCACTGCAATCAGCGATTTACTACTCACACTCTAGCGCAACAGTTCAGTACGAAGATGATTTCTCTATCTCTGGACTGGCCGATCCTAAACGTGTCTACGGTGCAGAAGCTCAAGTCAGCTACTGGGCCACAGACATGCTGCAACTTGGTTTGTCCGGCCACTATGTCGTAACACAAACCAAAACCGATGCAGGATGGGAAGATCACCAAGTGATGGAAGCAAGTACCTCTAAAGCTGGGGCTTGGGTTGGCTGGTATGACAATGACTACAGCTTGAAGCTACAAAGCCTGACTATGTTTGATTACAAAGATACCGATCAGCGTGAGCTCGATGGTTACACCGTGGTTGACTTTAGTGGCGCTTATCAGCTTCCAGTGGGTAGCCTTGGCTTCGGGATCAAGAACTTATTTAACGAAGACTACTACACAACTTGGAGTCAACGTGCTCAATACTGGTACACAGGCAGCGATGCCCTTTATCAGTACAAAGGTCGCGGTCGTACATTCACCTTAAACTACCAAGTGAAGTTCTAATCACCTAAGTTCTAATCACCTAAAAGAAAAAAACCGCCCTGTTTTGGGCGGTTTTCATGTTCACTTTGCAGCCTCAGCGTTTAGATGTACTGCATCAGCTTCTGTTTCACTTCTTCGCTAGCAAAACACTGCTCAACACTTGCGCGGTAGATTTGCGCATAGTCTTCTGCCGTTAGCTCAAACAGTTCCATCACTTTTTCAACTTCTTGAGTCATGGTGGTATTAGAAACCGTACGGTTATCAGTATTGATCGTTACTGGTAGGCCGTCTTTGTGGAAATCTTTCAGCGGATGAAGCTTAAGCTCAGAGATCGCTTTCGTTTGCACATTACTGCTTGGACACGCTTCCAGACCCACTGCATCTTGCTTAACGCGTTGGTAAGCTTGCGCATGGTCTTTAATGGCAACACCGTGACCAATACGTTCAGCGCCTAGCAATTCGATGGCATCATAAACGTTCTGACCGCAGCCCTGCTCGCCCGCGTGAATAGTAATGCGGTAGCCTTTGTCACGAGCATATTGAGTGTAAGTCACATAATCGTGGGCGAAGTTGTCCAACTCACTGCCAGCCAAGTCAAACGCCACAACACCATCACCTAGGAACTTTTCACCCGCATCCAATACTGGAGGGATTGTGTCTGAAGGTAGGAACTTAACCGCAGACAAAATGTAGTTACCTTTGATGTCATACTGCGCTTCCGCACGCTTCATACCTTTTACTGCACTTTCAATAATCTGCTCATGGCTAAGACCATTTTGAATGTGAAGGTGTGGCGCAAAACGCACTTCTAAGTATTTTACGTTCTCTTTTGCGGCATCTTCGAACAGTTCAAACGAAATACGCTCAATACCTTCGGCTGTTTGCATCACTTTAATTGGCAGTGCAAAACGATCTAAGTACTCTTGCAGGTTGGGACAAGTCTCTGGAGCAACCATCATCTCTTTGATGACATCCGCATCGGTACTTGGCAGCTCGATGTTCTGCTCGGCAGCTAAATCAATTACCGTTTGTGGGCGAAGGCTACCATCAAGGTGGCAATGGAGATCAATTTTCGGGAGATCAAAATAGTTCATCGGGTTCAGTCCTAACTTTCACTGCTTATACGATAAAGAGGTAAAACAACACGCTATTGCAACTATAGCAATAATCGTGATTCACACACTTTATCCTTTGTTTTTGATTACAATAAAATTCATGTTATATGATTATCTAACATAAGTAACACGACAATTGTCCGGTCAGAGGCTAAATCATTCAACACTTTGTTGAATAAAGAAAATTCACTATGGATAAGAACAAGATTTTAAATGATGGACTGAACAAAATCCGTCAGTTAGTGAAAGATGAACAATACCGAACTATTCAAGTGCAAAAAGGCGACCACATCATACGTCAGCATAGCGAAGTCAATGATGTCTATTGGTCAGAGGCGGCACAATTTTCTGTTCTGCACACCGCTGAAAATGGCAAAACACTCAGTTTGGGTGACTATTACATTGAAGATAACTTTTTTGGTGAGATGGAGTTTTTCTCCGATGCCCCCAGCCCATTCAGCGTCATCGCCACCACAGATGCACAACTGATCGTGATCCCACGGGATAAGTTTGCTGAACTGCTGATTTCTGACGGCAGTGTCGCATTTTGGATGACACATAGAATGTCCAACATCTATCTCAATACTATGCATATTGCGATAGAGCGTTCGCTGTATCCGCTTAAATTTAACATCATCAAAGATCTCGTCAGTCGATACAGTAACAGCGCCCGTTCATCCGGCCATACCTATATGTATCAGGAAGCACAACGCTTTGGCTGCACCGAAAGAGCGTATACACGTATTATCCATGAACTGATCAGCGAAGGATTAGTGGCTAAAGGGCCTGATAAAGGCGGGATTGTCCCCGTCGATATTGACGTACTGCGCGACTATCTTGAAAAATACTACCAGTAGTACGAACACTCAGTATCCGAAGCACATTCGTCCGCCAGAAAAACAAAAAATCGACGCCCTATAAGCGTCGATTTTGTCTGTTTCATTTGCGGTTCCCAGCTTAAAGCTGATGGGTACGGCTTGGTAAAAACACTTCACCCAGCATACAGCGAACGCTACCACCACCAATGTTTTCAATCGTCTTTACGTTGAATGGCAACAGCTTACCATGGCTCGATAGCTGGGCACGTTGCGCTGGCGAAAATGCATCGTATGCAGACTGAGACATCGCAATCACTTTTTCACCGTTGACCGTTTCTAGCTGAAGAATGTTGCCACAGAACTGGTTCATCTGATCAATCGAGATTGAAATCACCTGCTTATCTTTCGCCAGCGACTTAATCACAAAACGACGCTCAAATTCAGGGATCACTTCATCACAAACGACACAGAAGCTCTCACCAATCGCCATCATCACATTGGTATGATAAATTGGCTTACCTGACGGCAGCGCGGTTTGGAAAGAGACCACACGGTCATAACCGATACGTTGTGCGTAGTCTTCAAGAACTTCGCGATCACAACGTTGAGATAGCGCCGCGTAGACAGTTTTATTAACATGATCTTTCACCATGACACCTGTGCTCTCTAAATGAGCATCATGAGCTAGGTAAGAAGTCAGGCTATCCTGACCTAAAACAGGGCGACCCGCGAACTCTAACGCTTCAACCAAAGCATCGGTCTTAACTTCTTGCTGACGGTTTTTACAAGCCATAGGAAACGTGTAAAGCGTTCCGTCTGCGGTGGTACTAAACCAATTGTTTGGGAACACGGCATCAGGTGTTTCGACACCACCGAGCGGATAATCAAATACCACAACCTGAACACCCGCTTTGCGCAACGTATCGACCATAGTCTCGAACTCTTGCATTGCTTTTTCACGCACTTGACTGGTCGATTCCGACACTTGATGCTGGAATTCATTGTCTTTTGCCGTTTCAGCATTAAACGCAAATTCTTTAGGTGGAACCATGACCACGCAGTTAGCGTTCTGTACTGAAGATGGTTTAGTTTTTAGTATGGCTTGCTGTTTCAACATTGTGACAAACTCAATTAATCTCACTCACTAACGCCAATTGTAGACATATTGTTAAACGAAAGATTACTGAATTGACCTGTTATTATGCATTCATTTCAGTAAGTTTAACTGAGCCATCCACGTATAACAGTTAAAATTACTGCCAGAACAAAACTCATCCAGAGGTCGATGAATATTATGCAAGGGAAAGAATAATAAACTGGTTACATTTCATAGAACGAGGGTATACCATAACCGAACCCTTCCTATTTATGGACGAACGCTCGTGCCTTACGGCATCTCTTCTGCTTTATTTGCGTGTTTAGGAAATACATATGTTTAAGAAGTTCGAAGGCTTTACTCAGCCTTTCCCACAACAGGAGCCAGATCAGCCGCCAACGGGCATCTTTGCCTTTTGCCGTCACTATACTCGAGGGTTTGAAATCCCGCTGATTATCATGTCGATCATGTCAACCATTGTTGCGATCGTCGAAGTATCCCTGTTTGGCGCAATGGGCAATCTGGTTGACTGGCTGTCAAACAGTAACCCAGAGACATTTTGGCAAGATAACCAGAGCGCGCTCATTTTCTACGGAATGTTGCTTCTGGTAGTGATGCCTATTCTTGTTGTCTGTTACTCACTTTTGGTACACCAGACGTTACTGGGTAACTACCCAATGTCGATTCGTTGGCTCACACACCGTTATCTGCTCAAACAGAGTCTCAACTTTTATCAAGATGACTTTGCTGGTCGTGTGGCAACGAAAGTCATGCAGACCTCTCTTGCGGTGCGAGAAACGGTAATGAAGTCGATGGATGTGTTCGTCTACGTTTCGGTCTACTTTACCTCTATCGTCGTCTTACTTGCTCAAGCTGACTGGCGTCTGATGATCCCAATGGTGATCTGGCTAGCTTGCTATATCTGCATCCAAATTTATTTTGTACCAAAGCTGAAGCAAGTCGCGTCGGAACAAGCAGACGCCCGTTCAACTATGACAGGACGTATCGTAGATAGTTACACCAACATCGCTACTGTTAAGCTGTTTTCACACAGCAAAAGGGAAACTGAATATGCTGAAAAAGGCATGACGGGTTTCCTTGACACTGTTTATCGCCAAATGAGACTGGTCACTGGCTTTGATGTCGCGGTTGAAATTACTAACTACATCTTAGTCTTCTCAATTGGTGCCCTATCGATCTATCTATGGATGGACAACTCAATCAGTATCGGCGCTATCGCGATTGCGATCGCCCTCGCTCTGCGTATCAACGGTATGTCGATGTGGATCATGTGGGAAGTCGGTGCGCTGTTCGAAAACATGGGTACGGTAGTGGACGGCATGAAAACCATGGCGAAGCCAATTGATATCCAAGATAAGCCAAACGCTCTGCCGTTGGAAGTTAAGCAAGGCGGTATTGAATTTGAGGACGTCAGTTTTCATTACGGCGATAAAAAGAAAGGGGTCATTAACCACTTAAATCTCAATATCAAGCCGGGTGAAAAAGTGGGCCTAGTGGGTCGCTCGGGCGCGGGCAAATCCACCTTAGTCAACTTGCTATTGCGCTTCCACGATGTTGAAAGCGGCAAGATTAAAATTGATGGTCAGGTGATCTCAGACGTCACTCAAGATTCCCTACGTAGCAAGATTGGTATGGTGACGCAAGACACGTCCCTGCTACACCGCTCGATTCGCGATAACATCTTGTATGGCAACCCTGACGCGTCAGAAGAAGACCTTCTAAAAGCGACTAAACAAGCCCATGCTGATGAATTTATTCAAGCGCTCAGTGACCCGTTTGGTAACACGGGCTACGATGCTCAAGTAGGTGAACGAGGCGTGAAACTTTCGGGTGGCCAACGCCAGCGTATCGCAATCTCTCGCGTGCTACTCAAAGATGCGCCGCTGCTTATCCTTGATGAAGCCACCTCTGCTCTCGACTCGGAAGTAGAAGCGGCAATCCAAGAGAGTCTTAACGAGCTTATGCAAGGCAAAACTGTAATTGCGATTGCTCACCGACTATCGACCATCGCTGCAATGGATCGCTTAATCGTGTTAGATAAAGGCGAAATCGTTGAACAAGGCACCCACCAAGAGCTAGTTGAAAGTGGCGGTATCTACGCCCAGTTATGGGCTCATCAGACGGGTGGTTTTATCGCAGATGAGACTGAGGTAGCGTAACTAGCTGATTTAATTACAAACCAGCTTAACTAAATAGTGGCGATTTACTGACAATAACCGACAAAAACCGAGGTTAACTGACAGTTGTCGCCACTTGGAACATGCTCAGGCAATGCGCATTTCACACACTCCCAAACGGCATAGTAAGTCACATCAAATTAAGCCTCCCGAACAGATTAAGCTATTGATTTTTAGTTTAATTAACATATGCATTCAGCGAGTCCTATAGAAAAGGAAAGATAGTGAATAAAATAAGGAAAGAATCTTTGTTGGCAGAAGTTGAGCGTCGGCTAGCTCAACCTATTTTTGGTGAGCGCAATAAAAATTGTATTGTTGTACGATTAAATGATGACCTAACAGAAAAAAATAGTATTCAAGAAAGCACATTTAAGCTAAGAGCTCATGGTTTTAAAGCCAGTATCAGTAACGCAAGAGACTCTTCTTTTGTGGTTCTGACAAATGCCAAAGGTGTTGCTTTAGTCGGAAGTATTGTCGATGTTGAGCCACATGAAGAGCTTGAGGGACGAATTAATATTTATTTCAGGGATCCTTGCCATATTGATTCCGATGAGTTGGCTAAGTTCGTAACGTGGAATAATAGCAATCCAGTTCGCACAATACGCCTGTAAAAAATCAAATAGCAAACAGTTCAAGAAGGGGGCAACGCCTAGCATTTTTACTATGCGTTGCGCTTAGTGTTTAAGTTGCTGAAAAGCTCTGGAAATAGTGATCTCGAGAAATATGCTAAGGTGGCCATCCTAACAGCTCAGCTGTTTGATCTATCCAAGCTCAATGCAGACATAACTAATGCCAATCATTGACTCTTGAAAGTTACAAGCTTGTTTTTGTAGGAAGGTCTTTAAAGGAGCGAAGGCTTGATCGCCGGAACGAAACTTTTTGCAGTTATCTGAAGGGGAAAGTTTTCGAATCGAATAGTTAGTAGTTCCCATACGCCAGGGAACTACTATGCTTGCGCGGCGCGCATTTTGGCTAAGGCTTCACGACCACGTGCTAGCGCTTTCTTGGCATGTGGGTTAACTTTTGCTTCGCGAACCTGCTTTGCAAATTGCTTAGCATCTTCACCTGAAAGCTCTAGTCGCCCAAATGTACTACTCTTTATTGCCATTATCGATACCCTTTCGGTTAAAATGGTCACTCTCGTCTCTGCCTGCTCTCACTTCCTATCAGTGAGTCTTGCAAACGCCTTAATTTTCTTTGCTCCTGACGACGCTGTCAACGTTACTGGTTATTTATCACACTGACATCGAGCGATGATGGAACAAAACCTCAAACAATTCCAATCCCACCTCGATGGTGACTTTGATATCGTCAACCACATCCACCTCTACAAAGACATGGCGTTAGATTATCAAGGGGCTAGAGAGTTAAAGGACTTTATGGAACGCCGTTGATTTAGGTGTGTGTCCTTTTAAGCATGTGTCCTTTCAAGGAAAGGTACGACAGAATCGCTTGGTGATCACAGCGCCAAAACAGTTTGGTGTACCACGAGTATGGACAATTCCGTGTTGCGATTTCTTATGAATGCCAGATATTCGGATAAATTTGGCTAGGGCAAAATGAAAGACCTGACCCCGAGCACCCTAGCGCGTGATGTCGCCAAGAAGTCTGTACTAGGTTCGAAAGTCGCTACTCAACTTGCTGTCTTTAATGCCTTATTTGAACTAGATAGAGTTCAAGAAGAAATGGATGTGTCTGACTTTACCGATGATTTGTTAAAGCATGATGCCACTTCAATTCTTAACAGTTCACTTGGCAAGTTGTCTGATTTAGTGGCTTTAAGAAAGGCGCGAATGAATGGCTCATTTGAGCAGATAGAACAAGCTATCGATAAGATATTGGGTGAAGAAGGTTGAAGCGAGCATTTGCTCGCTTTTCTATACACCTAGCAATCAAGATTCATTTCGTTGAATGGCACTAGACCTTAAAGTTGCGCCAATTGTGCCTTCAATTATTTTTTCTCTTACCTTATCAACTTTGTCCTGTTTCATGACATAAACATTTATTTGTTTAGCGAACCATTCTAATTCTTTCTTGTTTTTGAAGTACTTATTTAAAACGTCTAGTCCTAGCTCTCGACTTTCGCAACCATTTAATTGATTGAGGACTTCTGAAATAACGTTATCATCTAAGCTATGAGTCGCTGCTTTAGACCCTGCTTTCTTTAGTACTTTCAATCCCAATGAATAGTTTCCACTCTCTAACTTCTTGATATCTGATTCTGAGAGATTCTCCAGTTCATTAGCAAGCTCATGGAAAAGCTTGGCAAAAATTTTAGCGTTCATTTATACACCTGCAACCCTTTGAAATTCATCAACGAAAGCATTAATTTCTGTCACCACGTCCGAATACGTACCTCTATTGTACTCGTGTAGTGTTACAGGGATACCATCTTGTGGAGCAGATGCGAAAATTGATTTATTCTCTCTAAAATACGTTGAAAACGTCGGAATACCGAGTCGCTGAGTTTGAGTAATAAATTGTTGCTGCGATCCAATGGGCTGCGACGCATATATTTGAATCATTGTAAAAACAACACCCAGCATATGAGGGTTTGATTGCGTTACGCTAGGATCCATGGCAGCAAACTCGTTGAACTCTCGAATCAACTGTGTAACGCTTCTGTGTAAATAGTCAATGCCAAGTGTTGATAAGTAATCTGGCTTAGCTGGAATCAAGATTTGATCCGAGGCGATAAGCGCATTCTTTGTAACAATATTGAAGTTTGGTGGACAATCAATCAATACAACGTCGTAGTTTCCGGTGGCGTATTCAATGATTGAATCTCTTAGTTTTCCATGCACCTTAATGTAATTGAGTTTGGCTTGGTTCATATTTGCTCCACCGAGCAACGTCGCTAGCTCCAAGTCAACGTTAATTAGCCCTAAATGTGATGAAATGAGATCTACAACGCCAGTAGAACCAAGCTGATGAATATTATTGTTCACGTTTTGTGGTCTAACTACAAAATTAGATAATTGCGGAGGGGCATAGCCTTGACTGATGGCATCGAAGTAGTTTTTTATGGTATGCGTGTCTTTTAAACTTTGATTCCAAAAGTCTGGACTAATGAAGGAAAAAGTTAAGCTTGCTTGAGCGTCCATGTCTAAAAGTAAAACTTTCTTGTTGCGCCTTGCTAACTCTGCGGCAATGTTAGCTGTGACGGTTGTTTTACCAACCCCACCTTTATAGTTAATGACTGAAATTATTTTCATTACTCATGTCCTTTGCATCGTCTAAACAGCCACCATATGCGTAAGTCATACAGTTCTTAACTATGAATATGCCACTCGTTTTGTAAAGTAACAAACTTCAGAACACAAAATCAGTCACTTATCACAACAACCTTAGTGCACCAGACGTACCCTACCATTTGACACTAACCGTTATACGCTCAGGCATTGACGATACGCCGAAGTTAACCCCTTCCTTGATTAAATACGACCGTAGCCAGTCCACCAACTGTTACTTAGGGATATATGCTAGCTAAAGCATCAACTGTGCTGAAGTCTAGCTTTGCTCTACTTTCTTGCGGACTTCAGAAACAGAATGTGATGGGGTCAAGTCTTGCCTTTTGCCAACCATTAGCTTTTATATGTCAAATCTACCCGATGATCTTTCTCCAAGCTTCGCTCCGTAACTGATTTTGGGGCAAAGGTGAGTTTGCTGCGAACTTTTCTAGCTGTGTACTAGCGGACAAGGGTTTGTATCGGTTCTAGTTCGAAGGGAGAGCAAGGCGTACCTTGATGGTACTTCAATTGCCAGCAAGTACCGGTGAAAACCCAAATGGAACAACGTTTAGCATAGTTACTAATTTCTCCACACTCATTTACCAAAGCTGACTCGTACTTTAGTAGCTGAACCGACGGCTCAAGTTGGATACATTCATATTTCTGCGAATGAACTCGGGTGTTTGACGGCTTTTCTGTTGTCATCATTGTGATGACAGAAGCAAAGTCATAAGAGTTCCCAGACTTACCTATTTCAGAAAAACCAGGATGGATTAAACGTTCAATATCCGCTTTATTTTGGCGTGTTTCATATTGGTGTAATTCAATCTCTTGCTCTACGAGAACATCCATTTGACCTCCAAAATATACAAGACTGTAACAACTGCTATCAAACACATAATTAGCTATTAGAATAAGTAGGTCAATAACCGCCTATGTAGCTAGTCAAAAATTTAGGGATAAATCAGATTGAGGCAGAAATGCTTTAGCTTAACGCCCCTCCGAACGACTTGATTTAGATAAAAAAGGCGACCCTAAAGTCGCCTTTGCGTTTCTAAACCACCGCCTTCATGACGGTGGTGACGACTTTTCCTATCACCGCGAACTCGTTGAGTTTGTCCTCGTTCACGATAAATGAATCATATTCTTCTTTGTTGTCTGAGATAACTTCATAGCCTTCTGCCATAATGTTGTACTTCAGACGTTTAATGTAGACATGTTTACCGATACGAACGACGTACACGCCGTGCTTAACTGGGTGTTCTAATCTTCGAATATCGACAAGAACCTCATCGCCATCACTTAAGGTATCGTCCATTGAGTCGCCGTGACAGATAATGATTCTGGCGGTTTCTTCTGTTAATCCGAAACGCTTTAGCCATTCACATGGGAGGAACTCAGTGCGAAGTTGAAACTCAGCATCGTTCAATGTACTGAAACCGCAAGCTGCATAGACGTTATAGACGGGAACAGCACACATATTTTCAATTTGAGAGACGGCATTCACGGTTTTTACGTTTGCGATTTCCGTCACATTATCAGGAATAACGTCATCACCATACTTTGCGCGTAGTTCAGCAATCACTTCTTCATCAAAATTTGAGATGTGATATTCAAGCCCAGCGCCTCTTCCGCTAGCTCTGCGGGATATCCAATCAGCTTTTTTAGCTTTTTGACTGAAACCTTGAGGGGTCGTTGGAAACCCAGCTATTCCCTGTAAATCCGAAGTTTTAAACCATTCGCGCACGAAAAACCCTTAAAACAGACATTGACCAATCTTATTATTCCGATCTATCATTCCAACAAAATCCGAGAAAACTCTAGATAATTCGAGAAAATCCACTTAAACAGCAATTCTTAATGTGGTTTTAGACCGATTAACACCGATTCACCAATGTATCACATGCTCGTCTCGGCGTGTAGTGATGTAGGGCACTGATTATGAATACAAAATATGCACTCCATGCTCGTTTTGGCACACCGATTGTAGCGTTGGGCGATATTTGCGAAGAGTTCTTCCATATCAACGCCGAAACCGCCAATGGCAAAGCAAACAGCCAATCTTTACCTATTCCCACTTTCCGAATGGAAGATCACAAACGCAGCCCGTTTATGGTTCACCTTGATGACCTCGCTGATCTGATTGATTTACGTATTCGCGCTGCCAAGCATGAGTTCACTATTCAAGGCAAACTTTCCGATGAAGAGATGCAGATTGTCCAGAAGTGGCAATGGCTCCATCAAAATCAAAGGCAAGCCCGACGCAATAAACGTAAAAAACGCCTTAAAGAAGTAAAGAAAGAGCTTGGTAAGGAAGCAATGAATGATGCCGCTCCAATAAGTAAGAGGGACGAACTATGAACCAACCATTCATGACCACCATAGCTTGTCCGTATGTCACGCTAGCGCCCCCTAGAGAAAAGACGCTGATCAATATGGTGGCGGTGATGGTAATCGCCGCCCGCGAAGCGATGGTTCAGCTCGGCTAACTGAACCCTTACGCGTTGTAGAGAGTGTCTGATATAGAAGCAAACCAAACAATGTACGTCTTTTTGGCGGATGTACAACATAAGTACAACAAGACATGCAGCTTGTTTCGCCAACGTCACCGCAATGAGCTCACAGAGATAGCCAACACCTATCGCCTACGAGCAGATATGCTACGCAAGCTTAACCTGGTTAGCGCTCATATTGCGCCAAGTAGCGAGGCAGAAAGCTTCATTAAACGCGCTCTAAACAACTCCATTCTCGCAGGGGAGATTTCGCCCTTCGTTTATTTGGTGATGTCGCCCTCAAGCGCCACAGCCAGACCTTTGAACCCGAAGTCACTCCGCTTGGCGAGTTTGACTCGTTAGATTCGGCAGTTGAATCGGCTGGCGGTTACATTGTAATGGATGCACAGGAGCTTACAGCGGTATGAAAGTTTCAAAAATACATTCCAGCGAGCGAGGCTTAGTGGCCAAGGATTTCTGCGCTGTTGCTCGCGCATTAGACAGTGTGGTTCACCACCCTCCCTGCGTGTTCATTAAGTCTGATACCAAGGGTGACTTCTTAGGCTGGGCGATTTCGGTGTTTAGCCCGGCACACTGTGAAGCCATCTATCTGCTATCGCACGGTAAGGAGTTAGCGCTCTTCCCTACCCTTCAGGAAGCAATGATGTTCTTGAAAGAGGAGCAAATTTTCACATTCAACGTGAGTTCGGCAAGTTGAGGTAGTTAAGAGTAAAGATATGGAGTACAGCCCGAGGAGAGAATTGATGCTAATGCCCGCCCTGAATTCGGTTTCACACACTGACGTCCGTCGAAGGGATCATTGATACCGTGGGCCAGCCACCTGATCCAGACCTGTAGCCCGAGCTGTGTAAAGGTGATGTTTGGAGCGGCTAGAGTTTTTTACTCAGGACTAGTCGAGTAGCTATTTTTTTTAACCAAGTAAGTAATCATCAATTTTCGACACTGATGTAGCTCCTCTGAAGGAGAATCGGCTCTAATAGCTGTTCGGTAGTACTTTGTTATAGTACGCTTAATTGGATGACCATAAATAGCTTTGTGATGTGAACATAATAAGCGGTAGCTTTTTTCGAGGTTAGTGTCCAGTACTAACCCTTTTTCCTTATGCTGGTTAATGATCCACTTGAGAGCCAACCATTCGGTCTTTATGTACACCCTTTCACGAGTTCCTCCTTGCCGCATAAGTATAAATGGGAGTAGCTTCATGAAAGCCGTTGTTAGTGTTCCAGCATAAGTACCATATAAAAACTTTTCGTCATAGACACCATAGTAAACACCATTAGCACACCGCTCCCACTCATTTAAAAAGTCATTGATGTGTATATAGTCACTATCTGCTAAAGTACGATCTTGCTTTATTGATATTTCAAACAATTTCTGATTCAACTCATCTGTATTTTCATGAGAAGTAATTAGCTCTAGAACCTTGTCTGAAGACTTTTTGATTGAGTCCTTATGTTTATAAGAGCTTTCAAAATCAATTGAGTTTTTAATTTTTGTCGCTTTTGCATTTGCAAGTAGAGTTTTCCAAGCTACGAGGAAAGCTGCAAAAGCAACATAAAACATTGGGTAAGCTTTCCAAATTCGTGTTAACTCAGAGAGAACAATATCCGTCATCTAATGGTCCTAAACCTAAAAAAGGAAGACCGCAGTCTTCCTTTTTTCTAAATCTGTTACATGAAACTAGCTTCTACTCACAGTGTGGTAGTGAGAAACCCCAGTCTTCTTCGCGGTAGATAGTCTTCATATAAAAGCTCCTTGATGAAATCCTAATATAGCTTGAAGCAACTATTTCCTTAAATTGCTGTGTAAGAATGCTTACATGGCTAGTTTCTATGATCAACACCCGTATGTCAACATTACACCGCTACAAAACGTTAAGTACCGAAGCAGCCTGATACAATATGCCTTACTAGAAAATTCTAGCATAAAATAGCCAAAGCAATAGAGTAATACACACAAAAACGATCCCCGACGATCTCTAAATCCCTAATCTAAACCAGCCCTTGATGTAGATATATCAAGGGCTGTACTCGCTAACCCTACCGAAACACGATCATGGTAGTAACCGCCTATATGATATATATGCATGTGAGTTATTGTAGACAAAGCCAAGACCGACAAAAGCATTGACCTAAGTCTGGATTTGGGGAGTTTGGGATAGAGTTACTAGTTTTCATACTCCATCAGTGACATTGTTAACAGTTTCATATCAATTAGTACGTAAGAAAAATACTCAGAGTTATTATCCAATGACTATTTCTGTATTTTTTATAGGGTTTCTCAGTTATGAAACTGAATCAAGTATTGAATCACACCAACCAAGTAGAACGTTCAAAGTTCATAAATTGTATCGATAAATTGTGCCAAGACAACAAGACAGATCCTGAGCTAGCGAAGCAGCTAGAAAAGATTGATGGACAGCTAAAAGCTGCTTCTGGTAATGAAATCAATCAGCTTTTCAGTCTCGTGAAGGAGCATTTTAAGAAACATATTATTGAGCAAGTAGCTATTGGAGGACCGCAAGCGTCTTTGCTTATAAACATTCTTGCGCGCGATGGAAACTGTATTGCCACCATTCCTTGGATTGAAAGCTTATATGCAAAAGAATACTCTGAGATTAATACTTTGAGCTGTTCTTTAATCAAAGAAATTGAAGAGCATGAATCTAGTGATTATAGCCGACTAACTCGTCTTGATATCTATAGAGCCTGTATGCATACAGCCTTCAATAATGATCTCAAAGCTAATAGAACCGCAAAGATATCTGAAGACGAACGTGGTGTACTCAATGTGCTATCACAACGTTTAGGACTCTCAAGAGAAGAAGTTAATGCCATTGAACATTCTGTAGACCCTATACCTGAACTAGGTATTGAAGGGGCTCTTGAGTACTTGAGGGAAAACGGAATCATCTTGATAAACCGTAGTCGTTCAGAAATTTTAGTGGCAGACGAAGTTGTAGAAATTCTTCATGAAGTGCTCGGTAAAGAAATTCACGATAAGTTTGTACTTAGAATTCTGAGGTCTCTTTCTGACGCGGAATTATCCAACATTCTCAAGCACCATGGATACAGGACTAGAGGTATCGAGAGACAGGAAAAAATCTCTACGATTGCCCATTCAGGCCTATCTATTAAGAACATTCTGATGACTGATATACACAATGATGACGCCACTCAGAATCAGAGAAAAGAACGCATCAAGCAGCTAATTGAAGATATGGATTTAGATATTTCTCGAATCGGCACCCGTCTGCAAGATAGAATTGATGTGCTGATCGATTATCTCAAAACTTCAGAAGAAGATGAATTTAATGCCTTAAGTGTAAGTGGTTATAAAGAGCTACTAGAGTCACTAGCGCAGGCAGATCCAAATGTCGAAGAACGCATTAGAGCCGATTTTGAAATAGAAAACAAAGAGACCTTAGATCCTGAAAGGTTGAAGGCTCTTAGCATCACTCCACTAGATATCCTGTACCTATATAGCAACGACGAGATAAAAACGATTAGGAACGATATGGGTCTTCCAAGAAGAGGGAACCCTCGTAGCCAAATTATCGATAGTTTCGCCAGCGCAAATGACAAACTAATTGAGAACTACCACTTACTGGCGTGCCGCGACTTACAGGGCTTACACGCCGTAGGGATAGACATTAAAGAAAGTGATATCGGAATTAAGTTTGAAGAAACTACTCGCTCAATACTAGAACAACTAGGAATGAACGTAGATGAAGATCTGCGCAAGGACATTAATACAGCGAAAGATAAAGCCGATATTATTGTTTCTCTAGAAAATGATGACGTTATAGTCGGTGAAGCTAAATCATTTAAAAATGGACAGTTTGCTAAATATTCCACCACATCAAGACAAGTTAAAGCGTACGTTAAACGCTGTGAAACTAATGGTCATCGAGTTGCCCAAGTGTTAATCGTTGCGCCAGAATTTTCAGAAGACTTTATTGACGCGGCAGATATGGATACTGAGATCAACATCTCTCTATTGGAGGCTAGTGGTCTTCAAAAAATACTAGCTGCGTATAAACAACGCCGTAACCCTAACTTCTCTCCGAAGCTATTAACTAAGGGTGGATTGCTTAAAGCAGATTTGATATCGAAATCAATATAGATATTTCTCGGCACTGGAAAAATCCAGTGTCGGGACTGGCTTTGTCCCGCGATTGGCTCAAAACTCTTCTAAGGTCTTAAGATCGATAAACATCGCGGGGTGTTCGGTTTTATGGTTCTCTGGTGATCGCCAGAACGAAACTTTTTGCAGTGTTCAGAAGGGGAAAGTTTTCGAACAGAATAGTGAGTAGTTCCCATACGGCAGGGAACTACTATGCTTGCGCATTGCTTAGCATCTTACCAGCACTCAATCGAAAAAATGCGACTGATAAAACTTCGGCGTGACCGCTATCTTCTTCTTAAACTGGCGTTGGAAATGGGCTTGATCGGAGAAGCCGAGCTCTAAAGCGACGTCCGCAATCTCTTGCCCAGATTTAAGCATCACCTTAGCGCGTTTGATCTTCTCATCCATCAGGTAAGCGTGTGGTGACAGGCCAAAATGATGTTTAAACGCTCTTAGTAACTGGTATCGACTCATCTGTGCTTCTTGAGCCAATTGCTCCAACTGATGTGAATAAGAAACATCATCAAGTAACTTCTCTTGAACACGTTTTAGCTGTAATGAGGGTGATTGCTTATTGTGGATCAGGCTTGTACCAAATGCAGTTGCAACGAAATCATACAGACGCGACTCAACCTGAAGCTGACTCGCTTCTCGTTGAAGGTCATTAAACAGGGCTAAGTAGCTTTGCTTAATACGAGGCTCACGCTCAAGTGGATGACAAAAAGGAGTATAATCATCGCTGTAACCACTCCGGTGATGGCCTAGGATCTCTTGCTGAACCTTTCCCATCTGTTTGGTATCAACAAACAACATACTGTAGGACCAGGTGCCAGCTTCGGGGTTGCAGGAGTGAACATCGGCCGGATTGATGGTCACAATGTCACCTTTACCAATGTGGTGACTTGTTTGATGATTACGATAATCCGCACGCCCTTGCTGAATGATGCCAAATGAAAACTCATCATGCGAATGCGCTTCATAACAGGCGGTGCTTTGGTTAGCGATACGTAACTCAATCCAAGGTAATACCGTGCTCTGTTTGAAGTTAGCACTTTTATCTATCTTCATGCGCAGCTCCTTTGCGCTCCTAATACCAAATCATGCTAACAGATGCACCTAGAATAATCGCCATAGTACGATTAAAAACGCGTTGTCTGTTAGGTTGCGATAAATAGCGAGCAAAAGCACTGCCGGTCAGAGCCCACAGTCCTACACCAGCTAAACAGCACACTAAAGAGACGGTAGTAAACGCCCATAACCACTGCTGCTGATCTACCTGACCGACGACATATAAACTGACGCCAGACATCGCAACCAGCCACGCTTTGGGGTTGAGTATTTGGGTGACGGCCCCAAGCCACCAGCCAGAGCTACTCGCCTCAGTGCAAGTCAAATGACTCACAGGTGCAGTAAATATCTGATAGGCAAGATACAACAAGAAAAAGCTTCCCGCCCAACGCAGAACGACTTCCAGTACTGGCATCACCTCGACTAAAAGGTGCATCACGCTGCCAGACAAAAACACGACCAGCGCGTAAGCCAATGACGCGCTGACGACCAATTTGAACGCTTCCTTGCTGCCTCTTTGAACAGCCGTGGTTGTCGCCAAAAGATTTACTGGCCCCGGTGTGGCGGCCCCAACAAAGGCAAAAGCGAGCATCGCGATCAATACACTATTCATGGTGTTCTCCTCTATTACCTGTCCAAGGTAACCAATCGCACCAGAGAGTTATTGAACGATATTGCAGTATCTGAAGAAACTAAAGGGCCTACTGGATGTAGCTGAATGAGAAATCACTGACACGTTAACTGACAATGGCGGTTATGTTAGGCGAACACAGGTCATTGTCGCCGCGTAAGTGATTTGTGGACAAGAGTAAGTCAATGATTATCCCGATTAGATAAACATAGATGAAGTTAACTATTGTGAACGACTAAGACGCAGGCTTAGTGAGAATACAATCAACCCATTTTAAGCGATTAATTTTTATTAATATATCGCTCAGCATTTGCAAATAACTTATCACATAATTTTTTATGAGTAAGATACTCCGAAGAACCTTCCGTCATAGACTCGAGAACTTCTTTCGCTTCTTGATACTCTTTTACCATTGCAGCAAATCGTTCTTCGAAGTTATTTTTCTGTGCTTTTTTGCTTGATTTTTTAACAGGTTTTCTCATATATCTTCTTACCTTATAGATCCCAAAGTTTTTTCTCTTCTCGTTCTAGCAATATGTTTTCAATTCTTTTTCTGATCTTATGAATATTGTTAGAACTTTCATCCGAACCAGTGCTTTTACCTTTGTCCGGTTTGGGGGTAGTACCCTTCGCTGGCTTTTTCAATTCTCAATCTCCTTCTCTATTTTGGATATAAAAATCGCCCAAAACCTTCCCATACGAATCTTTAATTTGACCAGAACTTTCAAGTTCACAAAACGAAAAACTCAGGTCAAAATCGCTAGTATTTAATCTAGGAAGAATATGACGTTTTAGTACATCGCTGTTTAACTGATGTATGGGAGAAGACCAAGAAATCTCACCATGATGAAGACAAAATTTTATAACGAACAATTAGGTTTATGTCCTTTGATTGTTCTCTGTTCACGAAGAACATAATACCAATATGTCTTGCGATTATTTTTTCGAGTCATCTGACTCCTTATTGAATTTGAAGAAAAAAGATCTCCACTAAGAGGGAGATCTTTTAGAAAGAAATTACACTAAAGTAACATTACCAGCTTGTGGGCCTTTGCTACCTTGCTCAACATCAAAAGATACCTTTTGACCTTCAGCTAGTGTTTTGAAACCTTCGCTAACAATTGATTTGAAATGAACGAATAGATCAGCGCCACCGTTGTCAGGAGCGATAAATCCAAAGCCTTTAGTTTCGTTAAACCATTTAACTGAGCCAGTTGTTTTATTTGACATAATATATCTCGATACATTGAATGAATTATAAAGAAAGCTACTAAATAAGGAATGAAGAAAAAGGTATCGCAGGATAGATATGACGAATTTAATCGAAAAACTGAGAAGATCTTGAACTAAATATATTATTAATAGCTCACCGTTTGAGCTGACGACACTATACACTATGTGCACATAATAGATATGTATTTCTTCATTTAATTTTATATCAAATAAAATCAATGAGTTAACACATCAAATCACGCAAGATGTTAAGCCCTGTGCATTTCAATTCAGCATAATTGTCAGAATAATTGCGGTAAAACGGATATCGAGATGAGGGGCGATTAGCTGACTTTCCATCATGAAGAGTTCAGCCAAACGCCTTAATTCATTAGATGCTACGCCAGCTTAAAGCGGTTGATCATATTCATGAGATTTTCAGAAACATGTCTAAGCTCTTGACCTGAACTCGCCATTTGCGCAGACTCGCTCGACACCGAAACCGCCATGTCACTTAAACTGATCACATTTCGGTTAATATCATTGACCGTTGCCGTTTGTTGCTCTGCGGCGGTCGCAATATGTTGCGCCATCTCTTCAATGGTATGAACCTCTTGGTTAATCTTGTCGAGCGTTTGTCCGGCTTGAGTGGATAACGCCGAAGCCTTATTCGCTTTGTCTGTGCCCTGATTCATTATCACTACGACATTTTCAGCGCCCGCTTGTAGCTTCTCTATAATATTTTGAATCTCCAGAGTAGACTCTTGAGTACGCTGCGACAGCGTTCTCACCTCATCAGCAACAACGGCAAAGCCACGACCTTGCTCACCAGCGCGCGCTGCCTCAATCGCCGCATTGAGTGCCAACAGATTAGTCTGCTCCGCGACACCACGAATCACTTCAAGAACCGTGTCAACATTACGCGCGTCGGTAGCGAGTTTCTGTACAACTTGGGCGGCCGAGACGATTTGTTCCGCTAGCTCATTCGCCTCGGTGACATTGTTTTTAATAATGGTATGACTGTTTAGTGTTTCTTTGGCTGCAAATCGACTGGCTTCGTTCGCTTCGGCCGTTCTTCCTGCCACTTCTTCAACGGTAGCGAGCATTTCTGTCATTGCTGTCGCCAACATATCTACATCATTTTGCTGTTGAATCAAGCTGTCATCAATATGGTGTACCGAGTCAGCCAATTGAGTGGCTGATTTCGATACTTGTGTTCCGGCATCACTAATATTGAGCATAATCGATTGAATCGAGGCAACGAACTGGTTGAAATAACGTGCCAAATGAATCAGTTCTTTGCTGCCTTCTTCGGGTAGGCGTTGTGTTAGATTCCCCTCCCCCTGAGAGAGGGTTTTCATTGCTCGTAAAGTACGCTTTAAAGGCGAAGTAATGGTTTTAATGAAATAGCCAACCACAAGTGATAACACGACTAAAATACTGATCGCGTAACTGATTGAAGTTACCTCGGCTCGATAAGTCACCGCTTGCAAGGCGACCATATTAACCCCAGATCCAACCATCCACCCCCATGGTTCAACCATCACCGCATAACTTGTTTTTGGCGCAAGAGTCTCGCTATCTGGATTTTTCCACCGATAGTCGACAAAACCTCCACCATTTTGAGCTGTTTGATACATCTCTTTGACGAAGTAGGCGCCGGTACTATCTTGAAGTTCCATGATGTTCTTACCGAGAAGAGACAAAACTCCGGTCGCCAATTGATATCCATCCCGGTCTCCGACGAAGATATAGTTCCCACCATCAAATCGCATCGCAGAAATGGTTTCCAAAGCACGAGCCTGAGCCTCCTCTGTGCTCAATGCGCCAGTCTCGCTTTGTTGTTGGTAGGCTTTGTTGCTCAATTCGGTTGGAAGACATGGCAGCCCAAGATTGTTCGGTCATTAAGCAATATACTGAGTTTCAG
>NZ_JBNJOJ010000015.1:0-105572 GCF_050113655.1 Vibrio sp. TRT 29B02 | reverse complement strand
TCTCTGAAGTCTCTGAAGTCTCTGAAGTCTCTGAAGTCTCTGAAGTCTCTGAAGTCTCTGAAGTCTCTGAAGTCTCTGAAGTCTCTTTTAGTGTTTCGTTAAGCTCCTGCTGCGCAAGTACATCTTCTTGCTCAATTTGCGGCTGTTCTGATCCCGCTTCAGACTCAAACTCATCGAGTTCAACCCTAGGTTGTTGCTCAACGCTGACGGTCTCTTGTTCTGGCGTGTGACCTTCAACTTCGTCAATCGCAGACGTCAGCCAATCATCTTCTTCATCAGAGTCTTGTTCATCAGACGCCACTTCCGCCGCGTCAGTAACCGCAGATTCACCAACAGGATCCAGTTCGGATTCCAGCGCTTCATCTTCAAGTTCGTCGATATCAAATTGTGGGTTTTCGACTTCCTCAATGGCTGACGTTAACCAATCATCTTCATCCTCTGGCTCTGGCTCTGGCTCTGGCTCTGGCTCTGGCTCTGGCTCTGGCTCTGGCTCTGGCTCTGGCTCTGGCTCTGGCTCTTCAGGCTCAGATATCTGCTGTTCAGTGTCAATAGCGACATCATCCACCAGCTGAGGTTCTTGCAAGTCATCTAGGTCTAACTCATCAAGTAACGGATCCGCTTCAGGGGCAGAGTTGATCATGTCATCAATAAAATCATTGCTAGAGAAGACTTTTTCAACTTGTGGCTCTACAACTGTCTCTTCTGGCAGTACGTCTGATTGCGCCTCAACCTCGGTGCTCTCAATTTCAAGTAGCTGCTCAAACAGGTCAGTCGCGTCGTCACCCAGTTCGTATTCAGTCTTGGATGAATCTGATTCGACAAGCTCCTCAATCAGTTCGGTGCTTTGTGAAAGATTCACCTCTTCCGTATCTAGGTCTCCGCCAATCAGTTCATCAAGCTCAGCATCTAGGTCAAACTCATCTTCACCCTCAGCACCGTCGACGATGTCATCCAGTAAATCCGTGCTGTCTTGCGTAAACTCTTCATCCGCGCCAATCAGTTGATCAAATACATCGGATTGAGTGCTCGGTTGCGGTGCTTCATTCAAGCTATCTTCAACAAGCTCATCGAGCAACTCGGTGCTTTCCGAGCTTATTTCAACACTTTCCTCGTCTAATAACTCATCAAGAAGTGCTGTCTCATCAATGGAATTTGCTTCTAGCGCCTCTAGATCGGCCTGCGCTTCCATCTGCGCAAATATGTCATCAATTTCATCATCAGACGCGAAATTTGGCTCACTCAGGTCTTTACTCGATTCATCACTCAAATCGAACGATTCGGCACCTTCGTCAAGTAAGCTATCGAAATCAAGATCATCGCTACTCTCGCCCTGCACCTCACTAAATAGGTCATCAAGAAGAGATTGATCCAGTTCCGTTGAGCCGAGATCTTCGCTATCACCATCTCCGGCCAGTAAAGAGTCAAACTCGTCTTGTGAGAATTCACCATCGTCGGATAAGTCAAACCCTTCATCATCGTCTGGGTCATCAATAATGACTTCATCTAAAGCACGTTCCATCTCTTCGAGACCAAGCGCTTTTTCATCGCCATTCACGCTGATGCCATTTGAGCTCATGTCTACATCAGCTAACGACTCGTCAAGATCACCATCATCACCAATTCCGGCAAATGGATCATCTCCATCCTCGCCTTCTAAGTTGAAATCGAGGTCGCTGTCATCTAAGTCAGCAAATACGTTGTCTTCATCAGCCTGTTTGCCATCAATGTCACTGTCGTCACCAAATAGCTGCTCGCTATCCGAGTCACCGAAGAGATCGTCATCAAGCAACAAATCATCATCAATATCATCGTTAAGGGTTTCTGGGACAATCGGTGCCACAGGCTGAACTGGTTGCTGTTCAGCTACGGTTTGTTGAGCGTCTTCTTTCTTACGACGTCCAAGTAACATCACCACAAACAAACCAATTAATAAACCTGGAATGATCGCTAACGCCGCAACCAACCAAGTATTCGAGAATAACTGGTCCATCGCTGAAGGCGCCATTTTCTGCTCTTCAGCCACTCGTTGACGTTCCGCTTCAAGCAGTTTCTCTACTTCATTGCGAATACGGTTTTCGTCGCCCAGTTCATCTTTTAGTACATCGACTTCTGACTGAACTTCAGCAAGCATTAGGCGCAATTTGTGATTTTTTTCTTCCAGTGCAAGTAGCTCAGTTTCAGAGCTTTCAAGCTGGTTTTCTAGAGAACTGACCTGTTTTTGCTTTTCTTGCTCTGCGATAACTTTTAGTTCACTGCCGGTTTCTATTTGTTCAGGCTTCGTCGCAGATGGCTCAGTGGTCGTTTCTGTCACAGGTGGGCGAGCAGTAACCGTAGGTTTTACCTTCTCAACAGTGGTTGGGGTAACGTTTTTGCCCAAACGTGCTTGATGAGAAGCCATGACATTAATGGCTTCTTGCGTGCTTACAGCGCGAACCTGTTCTAAAGATGGGATACGAATGGTACTGCTTGGAATAAGCTCATGGATATTCTGATTGTCAAACGCTTGAGGGTTTAATTGAAAAATGGCGTATAGCGTTTGTTGCACAGTCACCGACGGAGAAGGACGCAACTGCGTAGCAATACTCCAAAGTGTTTCCTGCTCAGAAGTGGGGCCATAAAAACGAGAAGGCTCAGTTGTAGCGCGTGAATTACGTGAAAGAGGCTCTGAGAATTGGGGAGATGACTGGATCTCGCCGTTAGGCCCTTTAAGGCGAATGCTCTCCGCGCTTACTAATGATGTTTGAGTCACGGCAACTATTGCTAATGGCAATAATAGACGCTGTAGTAGTCGACGCATATAAGGCTCAGCTATGTGCTCAATTAAATAAAATACAATGATCTGTTAAATATATCGGATAAACCCACCAAAACTATAGGTATAGAGGTAAAAAATGTGTGTCCAACGCCATATTCGCATTAATCTCACATAAATTTTCTCGATTCGATTAAAAAAGCCCCACTTGAAAGCGAGGCTTCAATAACAATCTAATTTCGAGATTAGTAGTAATCGCGAATCAAGACTTCAGCAATCTGAACAGCATTGGTCGCTGCACCTTTTCTAACATTGTCAGCAACAACCCATAGGTTTACACCACTGTGGTGGCTAATGTCGTTACGGATACGGCCAACCATGACGTGATCTTTACCACCAGCGTCGCGAACTTGAGTCGGGAAATCTTCACCTTGGAATACTTCTACGCCTTCCGTTTGTTCCAATAGGTTAATCACCTCTTGAGCATCAATTGGCGCACAAGTTTCAACGTGAATGGCTTCCGCGTGACCGTAAAAGACAGGTACACGAACACAAGTTGGGTTCACGGTAATCGCTGGGTCATTGAAGATTTTCTGCGTTTCCCACACCATCTTCATCTCTTCACGGGTGTAACCATTTTCCATGAACTGATCAATCTGTGGGATACAGTTGAATGCGATTTGCTGTGAAAATTCACTGTTCTCAGCTGGCATACCGTTAAGCAGTTTTGCCGTTTGACCAGCGAGTTCATCAATGCCAGCTTTACCCGCACCAGAAACTGACTGATAAGTCGATACGTTAATACGCTCAATACCAACCGCATCATGAATTGGCTTCAGAGCTACCAGCATTTGAATCGTTGAGCAATTTGGGTTGGCGATAATATTGCGATTGCGAAACTCTGCAATGGCTTCAGGGTTCACTTCAGGTACAACAAGTGGGATATCGTACTCATAACGGAACTGTGACGTATTATCGATCACAATTACGCCTTCGTCCGCTGCAATCGGAGCCCATTTTGCCGACAGTTCACCACCGGCAGAGAATAAAGCGATATGAGCTTGTGACCAGTCAAATTCTTCGACGTTTTGCACACGTACGGTTTTACCGTTAAAACGGTAAGTCTTTCCTTCACTGCGTTCACTGGCTAGCAGATATAGCTCACCGACTGGAAACTTGCGCTCTTGTAGCACTTCTAAAATAGTTTCACCGACCGCACCGGTCGCACCTAATACGGCAACGTTATATTGTTGGCTCATTGACTTACCTCAACCTGAAAACCTAATTTTTTTAGGGGTGATAAACGACAACTGTCATCACCGACCAATGTGACGGCACTGTATTCTCGACGATCCCAGTAGTTCTTACGCATCAGGTCGAATGCACCTGGCTGACTGATCTCGCGACGGAATAAGGCGTCATCTTTACGCACATCGTAGACGAGCTGAGTGATGTTATGCAGCGTAGCTTCATCCCAATCACGATCCAATACCAGCTTAGGTACAGGAGCGGTTGGCAGCAAGTCACTGGCGTGCGCACGTAATTCGTTATCTAAGAACTCACAGTAGCTATTGAAAATCATCGTCGTTCCGCGAGCTTTGCCCTCTAGACCATACCCAGCGACATGAGGGGTTGCGAATGCTAGCAGAGGCAGAAGCTCCATATCAACCTCTGGCTCAAATTCAAACACATCTAACGCTGCAATAAAGCCATCGTTGCGCTGTAAACGTGCTTTTAGAGCCGAATTGTCAACGACTGGACCACGAGCGGCATTGATTAAAATTTGGTCACCGCGTAACGTATTGAGGACTTCTTCATCGATCAAATTATGAGTAGGATGCTTACCACCCCGAGTAATCGGTGTGTGGAGAGTAATGATATCGGCTTGACTCAACAGCGCCTCAAGAGGTGTAAACTGACGCGAATCCCCCGCATCTTGCTTAGGTGGATCGTTAATCAATACCTTGATTCCTACACCTTGCAAACATTGTTGCAAGTAACTGCCAACCTGTCCGGCACCAATGATACCAACCGTTTTATCAAAAACAGAAAAACCGTGTTGTTGAGCCAGTACCATCATGACACTGAACGCGTATTCTGCGACCCCTACTTTGTTACAACCTGGTGCCGCGGTGAAAAATATTCCTCGCTCTCGAAGTAAATCCTGATCAACATGGTCCATCCCCGCGGTTGCCGTCCCGACAAATTTGAGTTTGTTCGCTTTTGATAGCAGTTTTGCGTTGACCTTAGTAACAGAACGAATCATCAAGGCGTCGACATCGACAAGGTCATCTTCAGTTAGTGTACGACCAGATTTTAGAACCACTTTGCCAAGCTGGCTAAAAAGCTGCTCTGCATAAGGCATATTTTCATCAATAAGGATTTTCATCTGTCTGTAGAGTGGGGTTGAATTGCAATGAGATTGATTGTGCAGAAAAGGCTCCTCAGTGTCGAGGTAATAATGCACTCAGGTAGCGATAAAGGGTAAAGAGAAAAATGCCCGGCTAAATAGCCGGGCAATAGTCCAGAACAAAAGGATCTTAACCCGCTCTCCATGGGCTAAAGTCTGCGTCTGTTAGGTTAATCTTTACTAATAAAGATTAACCAGCTCTGGAAACTGGATTGCGAAGCATCATCTGCTCAGCAAATTCAGTTAGCCTTGGTACTTCTTGATCACTAATGTTGCGTTCGTACCACCAAAGCCAAAACTGTTTGACATCACGGTCGTTAGCTCGACATCACGCTTTTCAGTCACGATATCTAGGCCCTTAGCCGCTTCATCTAAATTAGCAATGTTAATGCTTGGAGCGATGAAATCATTGGTCAGCATTAGCGTTGAGTAAATTGCTTCGTGCACACCAGCAGCACCTAGTGCGTGACCTGTCATTGCTTTGGTTGCAGAAATAGCTGGGCTGTTGTTGCCGAATAGCTCTTGGATTGCACCCAGTTCTTTAACGTCACCAACTGGTGTTGATGTGCCGTGTGTGTTGACGTAGTCAATAACATCCACATCTTGCATCGCCATCTTCATACAACGCACTGCGCCTTCACCAGAAGGAGCAACCATGTCATAACCGTCTGAAGTCGCGCCATAGCCTACGATTTCACCGTAGATTTTCGCGCCGCGTGCTAATGCGTGTTCGAGTTCTTCGATCACCATCATGCCACCGCCGCCAGAGATAACAAAACCGTCACGGTCAGCATCGTAAGTACGAGAAGCTTGGTCTGGAGTCTCGTTGTACTTAGTCGATAGTGCTCCCATAGCATCAAACATCATAGTTTGAGACCAATCTAGTTCTTCACCACCACCAGCAAAAACGATGTCTTGTTTGCCTAGTTGGATAAGCTCCATCGCATGACCAATACAGTGTGCTGACGTCGCACACGCAGAACTCATAGAGTAGTTCACGCCACGGATTTTAAATGGTGTCGCCAAACACGCAGATACGGTTGAAGACATAGTACGAGGCACCATATATGGGCCAACACGTTTCACGCCTTTTTCACGCATAGTGTCCGTTGCGACAGTTTGGTTTAGTGCCGATGCACCGCCAGAACCTGCAACAATACCAGTACGGTCGTTAGATACCTGTTCGTCGGTTAAACCTGCATCTTCAATTGCTTGCTGCATTGATAGGTATGCATAAGCAGCCGCATCACCCATAAAGCGCATCTGTTTACGGTCAATGTGTTCTGCTGGGTTAATCTTTAAGTCACCCCAAACCTGAGAACGTAGGCCGTGTTCTTTAAACTGCTCAGAGGCAGTAATACCAGATTTACCTGCTTTAAGAGACGCTAAAACTTCTTCGACGTTGTTACCGATACTTGAAACAATACCCATACCGGTGATTACGACTCGTTTCATTATGACATTCCTATAATTCAAAAATCCGCCTGATAATAACTAAGATAGCGGGGAAAAGTGGTCAGCTTTCCTCTAAAACCGTACAATTGCAATCATATTATCGTCTTTATTCACATTATTTCCGACACTATGACCTCGATTACTAATGCCCAACTAGGCTGGAACGAAGCTGGAACCCCTGTTTCTGACCAGTTTGATGATGTCTATTTCTCCAACGTCAATGGACTAGAAGAGACTCGCTACGTGTTCTTACACCAGAATCATCTGCCACAAAGATGGCAAGAATGTGACCAACGTAGATTTGTCATCGCAGAGACTGGCTTCGGAACTGGCCTTAATTTCTTAGCCGTTTGGCAATGGTTTGCTCAATTTAGGCAACAAAATCCAACTTCGCCATTACAAGAGCTGCATTTCGTGAGCTTTGAAAAATATCCGTTGAGTAAAAACGATCTCATCAAGGCTCACCAATCGTGGCCTGAACTGGCAGAGTATGCGGAAAAGCTGCAAAAACACTACCCTATCGCGGTACCAGAATGTCATCGAATTGTACTAGACGATGGAGCTATAACGCTTGATTTATGGTTTGGTGACATTAAAGATTGCATGCCAAAAGTGCCTGTTTCTGAGCAAGGTCTAGTCGACGCTTGGTTCTTAGATGGGTTCGCACCAAGCAAAAACCCAGAAATGTGGAACCAAGACTTATTTAACGGTATGGCAAAATTAGCGAAACGTGATTGTACTTGCGCGACATTCACGGCTGCGGGTTTTGTACGTCGAGGTCTCATTGAAGCGGGCTTCGCAATGAAGAAAGTCAAAGGCTTTGGCACCAAACGAGAGATGATCGCGGGCGCACTTTTAGAGAAGCAGCCACACACGAACATGATACCTTGGTTTGCTCGTCAGCCAAGTCAGAGTGTTGAATCCGTCGCTATTATTGGTGGCGGCATCGCCAGTGCCACACTTGCCACTACCCTTGTCCGCCGTGGAAAAAAAGTCACGCTCTACTGTCAAGATAGTGCACCTGCTGAAGGCGCTTCAGGAAATCGACAAGGCGCAGTCTATCCTTTACTGAATGGGACACACGAAGGCGTGTCGCGAGTATTTGCGCCAGCATTCTTGTTTGCCCGTCAATTTGTTGAACAAGCTGCACAGCAGATAGAGTTTGACCACCAGTGGTGTGGTGTAACGCAGCTAATGTGGGATCAAGCAACCAACGTTAAGCTTAACAAAATGCTTGAAGGTAACTTTGATAGTCAGCTCATTCATAAACTCGATGCTCAACAGACCAATGACGTTGTTGGCCTTCCTCTCGATATGGAAAGCGTTCACTACCCGCTTGGTGGTTGGTTAAGCCCTGCTCAGCTAACCAAAGGGTTACTGGATAAACTCGCGGAAAACCCTTTATTTGCCTCTTACTTCAACTGCAAAATTGAACAGCTAGACTGGCAGGAAGATTCCCAGAGCTGGACTTTGGTAAGTCATAACGCGTCGTTCCAACACGATACCGTCGTCATTGCCAACGGCCATCTGTTTGACCAATTTACTCAAGCTGCGCATGTCCCATTAGGGAAGGTCAAAGGTCAAGTCAGTCACATTCCAACAACAGAGACGCTGGAGAAACTCAAGACGGTATTGTGCTATGACGGCTACATGACCCCCGTGAACCCGAATAACCGCCATCACTGCATTGGCGCTAGCTATGATCGCTCTCATCTCGACAATGAGTTTGACCCTGTGGCGCAGCAAGACAATGGTGACAAACTGCGCAAATGCGTACCAAACCAAGCTTGGCCACTCCAAGTTGATACGTCATCGAATCAGTCGCGTCAGGGCATACGCTGTGTAAGTCGAGACCATCTGCCATTTGTTGGCAACCTTGGTCAGTTTGAAAAAATCAAAGCTTGCTATCAAAACCTTCAACAAACAACGATTGATAGTGCTGAACAAGTACCACAATATCCAAACTTGTTCTGCCTATTAGGTTTAGGCTCACGAGGGCTAAGTTCAGCGCCGCTGCTAGCGGAAACGCTCGCCTCTCAGATCTGTGGTGATCCGCTGCCTCTACCTGTGGATGTTTTGGAAAGCTTACACCCTAGTCGAATGTGGGTTCGCAAATTGAGAAAAGGGAAAGCCATTACGGAACTGTAATTAGCCTCAGAACAAAAAAACGCAGTCTCTTACACTGCGTTTTTTATCTGTAGTCACTGAGCTTGGTTAGGCTAGCTTAGCAACAGCGGCTTTGATTTCATCTGCAATGTCTTGGTTGGTAATCGCCGCAGTTTCAAAGTCAAAGTTATCATAGAAACTTGGGACGGATACCGACGCCTTCACATCAGCACCAAAGTAAGGAGCGGAAGCTGTGGCGGCAGCAAGAACCGTTTGTGCACCGCCAGGGCCAGGAGATGTCGCCAAGTAAACAACGGGCTTGTTTTGGAACACACTGCGTTCAATGCGAGTCGCCCAGTCAAATAGGTTTTTGTATGCCGCTGGGTAGTAGCCATTATGTTCAGCATAAGAGACAACAATGGCATCCGCTTCAGCAAGATCAGCGAGAAACTCTCTTGCGCCTTCAGCTTGTCCAATTTCTTTTTCTTTGTCTTCACTAAACATCGGAACTGAATAATTGTTGATGTCTAAGACTTGTACCTGCGCACCTTCCACTTGTTGAGCGGCATAGGTTGCTAACGCTTTGTTGATTGATGTTGAACTGTTTGATGCCCCAAATGCTATGATCTTCATAACTGCTATCCTGTTGTGTCTCAGTATGAGCATTAGAATATCGAGCAGCCAATCACGCAACAAGCGCAAAAATACAAAGAGGTTGTTCGAAAAATTCGAACAACCTCTTAGACGATAGATTGACGTCGCCGTTGGTTAAGCGTTGTTTACCAGCTCTAACCACAAATCATTGACGATAATACGGTCCGCCGGCGTCAGCTCCGAACGTGCTGCATCCAAACTTTCCTGAATACGACTCTTTAATGTTTCCACATCATTAATGCCATCTTCTTCGCACGAAGCGGCAGAAAGCGAAATATGACCACGCAGATAACCACCAGCAAAAAGTTCATCATCTGACGCCGTCGAAATACGTGCATCTATTAGCTCAAGTAGCTGCTCTTCAAATTCAATAATCATTTTGCGATGTCGCCTAATCAGTTTGCTTCTCAAAAAGAACGCCAAGCTTCTCACATTGAGAATTTCAACGCAAACCCTATATACAGCAAGGCCTGATAGTGTGGCATGGACAATGCAGTTTCCCTTATATCGCTCAGCCAAAACAGGGAATGACAATGAAATTAAAACGTATAAATCAGCGCTTCCTACTACTCTTTGCATGTTGTAGCTACAGCATTTATTACGCGCCATCCAGCCACGCTGGAGACGTCAGCTTTGGTGAATGTCCCACTGAGGCATTCCTTATCCAAAACCCCACAGGAACTCCTGTCGCGTTTGGTGTGAACATCGATTTAGGCAGTTATCGCGTCATGCCCTCTACTCTGGGTTTAGCCAATCTAAATGGGATAGGTTTTAGTGAACATGACCGATTCATTTATGGCTGGGACTATGGTGTTAATGGCGAACTCGGTACGCTCGCTCGCATCGACGCCAACTTCGATAAAACGCGACTCGAGCTTATCATGCCTGCGGGTACTCCCGATCGTTTCTATGTCGGCGACGTGTCACTCAACGAAAACGCTTGGTATGGTTACCGACCAAACAGCGGGTTGTATAGAGTCGACCTAGACACGCTAGAGATGACGCTTGTCGCGCCGCCTTCTCAATTTTCTAAACCCAACATTCATGACTTCGCCTTTCAACCAGACGCCAACAATAACCTTGCCTATAGCCTAGACGCCGACGGTTATCTCTGGGTCGTGGATGTTACACAAGGCACTGCCACGCGTATGAATCAGGTGCTCAATGAAGCTCAACTTGGTTTCAACTTTACCTTCGGTGCGATTTACTTTGATGTGGATGGATACCTCTACGCCAGCAATAACAGCAATGGCTATATTTTCAAAGTCACCCTAAACAATCCTCATACACCAGGGACGTCAGACTACTCGTCATGGCAGCCTAGTGCGGTCCTGACGGCTTACGGTCCATCAAGTAATTCGAATGATGGTGCTCGATGTGCGTCAGCGCCTGTCGAAGCCGCAGAGTTGACCGACTTTGGCGACGCACCAGACAGCTATCAGACGACCTATGCTCAGTCTGGTGCACGACACGGCATAGGAGCTCTAGAAGACACTTCTAGCTTGCGACTTGGCGCAATTGTCGATGGTGAAACCGAAGGTAATCCACCGCCTTATAGCGATGATATTTCAGACAATATTGACGATGACGACGGTGTCGAGTTTCCTGTGCCAATTCAAGTTGGTAGTACTTCTATGGTCCAAATCACAGTTAATGGTGCCACTTCGGAAAGTGTGCTAAATGCTTGGATGGATTTTGACCGCGATGGCACCTTCGATAGTGAGGAAATCATCATCACTGATCTCTCGGTCAGTGATGGAACACAGTCACTATTTTTCACTGTACCTACTTGGGCTGTCAGTGGTGAGAGTTGGGCAAGATTCCGTATCAGCAACACCTCAGGGATTGGACCTAGTGGTGGTGTACCACAGGGTGAGGTTGAGGATTATCCTATCGACATTACCGAAAGTGGCGTATCAACCGAGATCTACCCTCTAGGTGGGAACTACACCACATTTGCCTATGAAGATCAGTACCCGCTTCAAGGTGACTATGACATGAATGATGTTTTGATGAATGTAAAATACACGGAATATCATCTCAATAGTCAGGTAATTCGAGTCAAAATTGAGGGTCAAATTGCGGCTCTTGGTGGAGATAATCACTCTGGTTTTGCCATTCGCTTACCTAACATTGCAAGAGAAGATATCAAGTCTGATTCTGTTGTTCTGACTGTTAATGGTCAAAGCCAAGCCTCAGAGGTTTTGGAACTAGGCACAACCGATGCCGTATTTATCATCCAGCAAGACTTGTGGGACATCACCGAAGCGGGTGAAGCAGAAAACTGCACCATGTTCCGTACACAGTTGAACTGTGGCACAGCATATCGCCCAAGTTGGCGCTTACAGTTCTCCTTTGCTAACGCACCAGCAACAAGCGTTATGCCGGAGTTTCCATATGACCCTTTCATCTTTGCAGCACCAGGTCACTACTATGGAGATATTGGTTATCAACTGACAGGGGGCTATCCCGGACGTGGACTCGAAATCCACCTTAAAAACAACCCGCCTACGGCAAAATTTGACAGCCGCTACCTTGCTCTCGGCGAGGACGCCTCCAGTGGGAACACCCATTACCACACCAGCAATGGTCTACCATGGGCGATTGAAATCCCGCTCAACTGGCAGCACCCATTGGAACAGATCACCATACTCGACGCCTATCCAAGATTCGGGGACTTCGCCCAAGACCCACAAGGGTTAACTGAAGCCAATTGGTATGTGGAAGCTAACAACAACAAAATTTACGTCGACTAGCGAGGATAAGACTATGCACATCAAATCAGTAACACAGTTTATCGGATCTACTCTCGCTTGCTTGACTCTTTTAACAGGTTGTGGGGGCGGAGGCGGTGGCGATGAAGGTGGATCAGGGAGCACAGGTTCAAGCGGCGTTACATCAACCCCGACAACAGCGGCGGCTTCTGCCCAAGTACAAACCCTTGAAGACTTAAACATTAGTTACGACAACAGTCTCGAATCTGTCTACAGCGTTGATGTCGATGTCATTCTGAGCCAACTGGCTGACAAGCAGGCCTATATATCGATATGCGACAATAGCTCCGCTAAGGGTGATGCTGACCTCGTCGACTACGAGAGCTGTTTGGTCAAATCATCGTTGACTGCGGGGCTGGCAGAATTCGATTTAAGAGTAGTCAATCATTGCGACTCACTGATTGCCGTCATTTGGGTGATGGAGCCGGATCAGACTCCACTCGTCTACACGTTCGACTACAGCGGCCAGAAAGAGAATACTTGGCTTATTCAGTAGCGTTAGGCTACTTAACTTCAAACTGCGCAGGCGTGAGTTCCGCGATACTGTAGAATTCACGTAGCGCATCAGACAACATTTGAACTCTGAGCGGTAATCCCACCTGAAGAATTGACATCACCTCAGCGTGAACTTTGGCCATAAACGCCAAACGATCCGGTTCAAAGCTACCATTGAGATTGTCACAACTGACAGTGAACGGAAAGCCTGCACTGGCGGATAATATCCATTCGTATGCTTGCGGGCGGATTTCTACTTTTTCGAATTCAGCTTGCACGGCTTGAGTGCGTCCATCAGGCTCATACCAATAACCAAAATCTTCCACTAAGCGACGCTCTGGCCCAGCCACGCACCAATGGGCAATCTCATGCATTCCTGACGCATAGAAACCACGAGCAAAAATAATGCGATGATAGGGGTAGTCATTGTCAGCAGGAAGATAGATTGGCTCATCTCCCCCTAACTCCAACTTGGTGTTGTATGAGTGAAAAAAAGTTGTGTTAAAGATATTGATTAAGTCTTGATACTCGTGGGTCATAGCTAAATTAACGGGCTGGTACTATCGCGGTCTGCATTCTCTCATTTTTGCTGAAAAATGCAAAACCCTACTTAGGGCATTGATATTAGAAATAGTAATCTGAAAAACGTTTTCGTATTCATAAAAACTCATTCGTCATAGATCACATTTCCCACTACACTCACGCCTTAAATTTCATCTTCATTGCCGAGCATTTACGGCCACTTGTTGAGAATTCATTATGCTGCTCAGTGTTTTATATATTATTGGTATCACAGCGGAAGCGATGACGGGAGCACTAAGTGCGGGTCGTCGAAAAATGGATTGGTTTGGAGTCATGCTGGTTGCAAGTGCCACGGCCATCGGTGGCGGCACAGTGCGCGATATTCTTCTCGGTCATTACCCATTAGGCTGGGTAAAGAATCCCGAGTTTCTTGCGATCACTTGTATCGCAGGCGTACTGACAACGGGGCTAGCTAAGTGGGTCATTAAACTTAAAGGCCTGTTCATTCGATTGGATGCGCTAGGACTGATCGTTTTTAGTATCATTGGAACCAAAGTGGCAATGGGTATGGGGCATCATGCCTTGATTTGTATGGTATCAGCACTCGTAACTGGCGTGTTTGGTGGCCTACTGCGTGACCTAATCTGTCGTCAAACACCACTTGTATTGCATGAGGAACTGTACGCATCTGTCGCTCTCGTGGCTTCTGGTTTGTATTTAGGACTTTTAGAGCTCGGCATTGATGATGTGACTGCGACCATTTCAACTCTCGTTGTTGGTTATGTACTTCGTATGGCTGCGGTGCGTTTCAAATGGCGCTTACCTTCATTCAACCTTGAAGCTGAAGGCTCATTGCACTGATCACGCCAGCAATTCGATAACCACAACGGTAACCGGCTCGATTTTTACAATTTCCTTATCGCATAAAAAAGCCCCGACTCACATGTCGGGGCTTTTATCAATCAGAGCTTATATCTGCGGTGTTTCTGTGGTCACACCATGGTTTTGACCACGGTGACGCAGCAGATGATCCAGTACTACGATTGCGAGCATAGCTTCAGCAATCGGAACAGCGCGGATACCAACACATGGGTCGTGACGACCTTTGGTAATCAGTTGAGTCGATTCACCCTGCTTAGTAATCGTCTCACCAGGAACAGTGATGCTTGAGGTCGGCTTAAGCGCAATGTTGGCTACAATATCTTGCCCTGTTGAGATGCCACCTAAGATACCGCCAGCGTGGTTACTCGCAAAGCCACTTGGCGTCAGTTCATCACGGTGCTGGCTGCCTTTTTGACGAACAACATCAAAGCCATCACCAATCTCTACGCCTTTCACCGCGTTAATGCTCATAAGTGCATGCGCAATGTCCGCATCTAGGCGGTCGAATACCGGTTCACCCAGACCAACGGGAACATTTGTTGCGACAACTTGCAGTTTTGCACCGATTGAATCACCTTGTTTCTTGAGGTCACGGATCAGTTGATCAAACGCTTCAACTTTATCGACATCAGGACAGAAAAATGGATTGTTTTCAATTTCATCCCAATCCACTTTATCAATCGCCACATCGCCCATTTGCGATAGATAAGCACGGATCTCTACCCCAAATTCTTGTTTCAGGTATTTCTTAGCGATTGATCCCGCCGCAACACGCATCGCTGTTTCGCGGGCAGATGAACGGCCACCACCACGATAATCACGAACACCATATTTCTGATGGTAAGTGTAGTCTGCATGCCCTGGACGAAACTTATCTTTGATTTCCGAATAATCTTTCGAACGCTGGTCGGTATTTTCGATCAAAAGACCGATAGAAGTCCCTGTGGTTTGACCTTCAAATACGCCAGACAAAATTTTCACCTCGTCTGGTTCACGACGAGCGGTGGTATAACGAGAAGTGCCTGGTCGACGGCGGTCCAAATCGATTTGAATATCTGCTTCGGTGATTTCAAGACCCGGAGGGCATCCGTCGACAATACATCCTAGTGCGATACCATGACTTTCTCCGAATGTTGTCACTCGAAAATGTTGCCCGATACTGTTTCCTGCCATTACTTCCTCAAATTTGTTTCGCCCTTGTATACAGAGCTTTACACTTCAATTATTAGTTATTTCATAGTCGCCTTATTGCGGTTTGATGTAAACCCCTAAAGACCATTTTACGCGCATAAAAAAACGCCAAGTCGCGAATCAAAGATCAAACCACTTGGCGCTATTGAAGTTTTGCTCAAACTTTAAGCATTAATCTCGATAGATTGAGAACTCATCTTTGACGGCTAGCATCTGATCGCGAGTTAGCATAAATACCCCGTGACCACCGTTCTCGAACTCAATCCAAGTAAATGGAATATGTGGGTACTGTTCCATCATGTGAACCATAGAGTTACCCACTTCACAAATAAGAATACCGTTATCCGTTAAGTAATCTGGCGCATTCGCTAGGATACGGCGAACAATTTTAAGTCCATCAGTACCCGCAGCTAAGCCTAACTCAGGCTCATGAGTAAACTCTTCAGGCAGACTGTTCATGTCTTCTTGGTCAACGTACGGTGGGTTGGAGACAATCAGGTTGTACTTCTCTTTTGGTAGATCACGGAACAGATCTGAACGGATTGGAAAAACTTGCTGCTCCATACCGTGATCCTGAACGTTAAGCTCAGCAACTTGTAGTGCGTCAGTAGAGATGTCTATCGCATCAACTTCCGCTTCAGGGAACGCATGTGCACAGGCGATGGCGATACAGCCGCTACCGGTACAAAGATCCATGATACGTGTCGGTTCTTCGATCAACCAAGGTTGGAATTCAGCTTGAATCAACTCACCGATTGGCGAACGAGGTACAAGTACACGTTCATCAACGAAAAACTCTAAGCCACAGAACCAAGCACGGTTAGTTAGGTAGGCTGTAGGCGTACGCTCATTGATACGCTTCACCACGCGCTCAACGATACGCATACGCTCACTGGTGGTCAGGCGCGAGTTCAATACATGCGGAGGCACATCGATTGGCAGGTACAATGTTGGCAGGATTAGCTGTACCGCTTCATCCCATGCGTTATCAGTACCGTGACCATAAAATAGGTTTGCGGCGTTGAAACGACTGACGGTCCAACGAATCATATCTTGAAGCGTATGAAGTTCTGACACCGCTTCTTCTACAAAAATCTTATCCAAAATTGCCTCCGAAAAGCGCTACAATACTGCTCATTACATTTTAAAGTATTAATGAATAATCCCATGAGCAAAAAAGACACCGATATGGATGATGACTTCGCCCTTTTTAGGGATGCAGTACAAGGCGTAAAAAAGTTGTCACAGGATACCATAGTCCAGCAGCCAAAAAAAAATACTAAGCAAAAAGAAATTAAGCGAACTTCTAGAGAAGCGAGCGATGCTGAGTTCTATTTCTCTGACGAGTTTGTTCCACTTTTGAATGAAGAAGGACCAACGCGTTATGCTCGCGATGACGTGTCGCAGTATGAAGTAAAAAGACTACGTCGAGGCGTTTATGTCCCTGACGTTTTTCTCGATATGCACGGAATGAATCAACAGGAAGCCAAACGCGAACTGGGGGCGATGATCGCCTACTGTATAAAGAACGAAATTTCCTGTGCGTGTGTTCAACACGGCATCGGTAAACACATACTCAAACAAAAAGCACCACTATGGCTCGCTCAGCACCCAGATGTGATGGCTTTCCATCAGGCTCCACTCGAGTTCGGTGGAGATGGCGCTCTGTTGGTACTCCTTTCTATACCCGAAAAATAGCCCGTTGCTTCTAACCTGCTATTTTCTCAGTTCTGGAGGAATAGGTAGCTCGGAGGTTTTAAGATTTGGCCTTTGTCCGCCGCGTTTTCGATACTGTTTCAATTGGAATACGTAGGCAAGAATTTGTGCCACCGCAGTAAACAAGCCATCCGGTATTTCCTGCTCTAATTCGGTTGAATGGTATAGAGCACGTGCAAGAGGCGGCGCTGGAATCACGTAGATATCGTGTTCACGTGCCACTTCACGAATCTTGAGCGCCATGTGATCCGTACCTTTCGCCACAACGATTGGCGCTCGGTCACTATCTTGTTTATATCGCAATGCCACAGAGAAATGCTCCGGGTTGGTGATGATTACATCAGCCTGAGGCACTTCGGCCATCATACGTCGTTGAGCAGCTTCACGCTGGAGCATACGAATACGGCCTTTCACTTCCGGCTTACCCTCTGTTTCCTTGTACTCGTCTTTAACCTCTTGCTTGGTCATTTTAAGTTGGTTGGCGTGTTGCCAAATCTGAAATGGGATATCGATCGCTACCACCAGCAACAAGGTACAGCTAATCAGCAATATAAAATTAAGCAGGATATCGAGCGCGTGAAAGATGTTCTGTGGGTAAACATCCATACTGAGTTGGAACAAATCTTGTTTGGCGGCATTAATGAGATAAAAGGCCATCCCAGACACTAAAGCTACTTTGAGAATAGACTTAATCAGTTCTACCCAGCTTTGCAGGCCGACCATTCGTTTGAGGCCACTCAGTGGATTCATCTTCGACCACTTCGGCATCGCCGCTTCAACTGAAAAGTTGATGCCACCGACCCCTGCGGCTCCAGCCAGCGCAGCCACAAATAGTGTTATCAGGATCAACAGAAGGGGAAGAATCAGATTCGATAATGATCCGAGCGCAATATCGAACAGCTTAACCTGATCAAATATCTCTTCACGTGACAACGTAAACAACCGCCCCATAGCGGTAAATAGAGCGCGAGCTAAGCTCTCTCCAAACCACATCAGTGCAACTGAACCAATTACCAGTACTGAAACCGACGCCAATTCTTTAGACCTTGCAACCTGCCCTTTTTCTCGAGCCTGTTGCAAGCGCCTGGGCGTGGCGTCTTCTGTGCGTTCTTGACCGTCTGACTCTGCCATTCAGCCTCCTAACAATTCAGCCTGATAAAGGAACAGATCTGTTGTTCACCTTGTAACCAGAATAGCTCATAGTGGTTGTAGAGTCCGGCGATGATGTACCAACAAATCAATAGACCCACCATCAAAGCAAAAGCGAAGCCGAGCGAGAAAATATTCAACTGCGGGGCAGCACGTGTCATCACGCCGAAGGATAAGTTGATCGTTAGCAGCGCAATAATTCCAGACAATGACATACTCAGCGCGACTTTAAACATGATTCCAAGCCATAACGCCAGTTCTCTAAAATCCACAGTCGTTAATGAACCCGTTCCAATTGGGATGGATTTAAAACTCATCACCACTAGCATTATCATTTTGAGATGACCATCGGTCGCGAGGAAAAACATGGTTGCAAGGAACATAAACAATTGACCAAGCAATGGGGTGTTTTGACCGTTCGCTGGGTCAACCATTGAGGCAAAACCCAAACTCGCCTGCATACCGAGGATCTGACCAAGAATAACAAAGGTTTGAATCATAAATTGGGTCACAGTCCCCATCGCGACACCGATAATGATCTGTTCTAGCAAAGTCATAAAACCCGCAAAAGAGACTAGTTCAATATTGTCTGGTACCGCGGGGATGGCTGGCATCACCGCAAAAGTGATCGCTAAACCTAGATAGAGACGTACCCGAGTAGACACGAATCGCGCTCCCGTCACCGACATCACCATCAGCATGGCAGCAATGCGGGTATAGGGCCAAAAGTAATTGGCGATCCAATCTAAAACTAGGCTAGTCGGATACTCCATAGTCAAACCTAGTAGAGAACCTGGGGTAAACGCTCGATCATGCTAAAGAAAAACTCCATCAGCATCTGCGTCATCCAGTGAGCAAACAGCATCAAAGCCAGTAGTGTCACAATCAAACGTGGCAAGAAGCTCAGTGTTTGTTCGTTAATGGACGTTGCGGCTTGAAAGATAGCGACCACTAAACCAATCAGTAGACTGGGAATAATGATCGCACACACCATGATGAGAACCATCCATAGCGATTCACGAAACAGCTCGACAAACATTTCAGGAGTCATTGGCTTCCTCCCGTCACAAAGCGAAACTGCCGGCTAACGTCGACAATATCAGGTTCCAGCCGTCGACCAACACGAACAGCATCAATTTAAAAGGTAACGAGACAATCATTGGCGATAGCATCATCATACCCATTGCCATCAGAACCGAAGCCACCACAAGGTCAATGATTAAGAACGGTAAGAACAGCATAAAACCAATTTGGAATGCAGTTTTGAGTTCTGAGGTGATGAAAGCTGGGATTAATACCGCCATTGACACATCTTCCGGTGCTGTCGCTGTCGAACCAGAGATATTGACGAAGGTTTCTAAGTCCTTTACCCGAGTCTGCTTGAGCATAAAGTCTTTCATTGGCGTTTGAGCTAAGTCAAACGCTTGTCGCGCGGTTATCTGCTCATTGATGTAAGGCTGAATCGCATCATCATTAATCTTGCTCAGTACTGGCGACATAATGAAGAAGGTTAGGAAGATGGCGATACCTATGATCACTTGGTTCGAGGGTGTCTGTTGCAAACCCATGGCCTGACGCAAAATAGACATCACCACAACAATACGCGTGAACGACGTCATCAAAATAACCATGGCTGGCAGGAAGCCGAGCATGGTCATCAAGGCTAAGATTTGCAAGTTGATTGAGTAGTCTTCACTGCCGTCCGCATTAGTGGTCATGGTAAAGGCTGGAATTCCGCCACCACCGCCTGTAAAACTTCCGGTTGAGATGGTTTTAGACGCGCCCTGCTCTTTCTCCATTGCCGTTACGGTCACCGAGTCACTCGGAGCGATATTGGCAGGAATCGAGGTATCTATCTCTTGCTGCGCTAACGCTAACCCAGAAAAAAGGGCCAGTACAAACGTCAGAACAATGGTCGCCAAATTAGTTGTTTTTATCATTCTTCTTCAACAGCTGAGTCAGTTGACTTGCAAACGGACCGTTAGCCATCTCCTCCTGAGACAAAGGTTTATCCAGCTTTGAGATAAGTTGAATCGATTGAGGCGTCACCCCCACTAAAAACTGCTCTTCACCCGCTTGAACAATCACAATCCTTTCTCGATGCCCAACCGCAATTTGGCGCACAACGCTCAGACCTTTCTGATTGATCAATGCGGGGACTCGCATGCGTTTCAATAGCCAAGCTAGCAACAAAATAAAGGCCACAACGAACACGAGCGACCCAAAAGTGGTCGCCCAGTCTAGTTGGCTGCCTGGAGCGGCAGCCAGTGCGGAAGGAGAAAGTACACTGAGAGAGTAAAGTAAGTACTCTCTAACTTTGAAAGTCATACGTTACCTAACATTATCGCAGTTTCTTGATGCGCTCTGTCTGGCTGATTACGTCGGTCAAACGAATACCAAACTTATCGTTAACCACAACCACTTCACCGTGCGCAATTAGGGTGCCATTCACCAGTACATCTAATGACTCACCCGCCAAGCGCTCTAGCTCAACAACCGAACCTTGGTTTAACTGGAGTAAGTTACGAATACTGATTTGAGAGCGACCCACTTCCATGGAAATCGTCACTGGTATATCTAAGATCGTATCCAGCTTGCGACGCTCATCGTCTGAGATTGGCGAAGAAGTGTCCTTTAACTCATCAAGCTGAGCGGACATCACTTCATCTACATCAATATCTGGTGCATTCGGATCTTCACCTAATGCCGCAGCCCATTCGTCCGCCAGTTTTTGGTCGTCACTCGGTTCCATACCTGTTACCTATTTATTCTCTTAATCTTCGATTTCGCCATCGTCTTCTTCTAACTCAGAAATAACATCTTTTCCGAGGAAGGCGATATCCGTTTTAACCACATCAGGGCGTTTAATTTTCTCTGATACCTGAACTGCTAATTTCTCACCTGAGCGCCCCATTTTCACTCGGAATGTTGGCAGCTCTTCAACAAACATCACAGCGTGTTCTGGCATATTGATCGGGATGATGTCACCCGGTTGTAGCTCCATCAAGTCACGCAATGAGATATCTTGCTCTAGTAAATCGACACGGAAGTTGACTGGCACATCCATGATTTCCTCACGAAGCGCCGTACTCCAACGAACGTCTGTTTCCATTTTGTCAGATTGAACACCGGCATCGAGCAACTCACGAATTGGCTCAACCATCGAGTACGGCATAACCACGTGGAAATCACCGCCACCACCGTCAACCTCAATATGGAATGAACTGACGACGATCACCTCTGTCGGGCTAACAATGTTAGCCATACTCGGGTTCACTTCCGAATCGAGGTACTCAAACTCGACCCCCATGACTGGAGACCAAGCTTCTTTGTAATCTTCAAAAACGATCTTCAGCAATAGCTGCACAATTCGACGCTCGGTCGGTGTAAACTCTCGACCTTCGATACGGGCATGGAAGCGACCATCACCACCAAAAAAGTTTTCTACTAAAATGAAGACTAGACGTGCTTCCATGGTAATCAGCGCCGTACCTTTCAACGGTCTAAACCGCACCATATTAAGACTGGTAGGCACATACAGCGTATTTTGGTACTCACCAAACTTCATCATCTGAACGCCGTTGATAGAGACTTCTGCCGTCTTCCTTAGCATATTAAACAGACTAATCCGCAAATGGCGGGCAAAACGCTCATTGATCAATTCGAGCGTTGGCATACGACCACGAACAATGCGGTCTTGCGAGGAGAAATCGAAGTCTACAGCACTGGCATCTGACTCGGGCGATTCGTCTTCTATATCATCAACGTCATCGACTCCGTGGAGCAGGGCATCAATTTCGTCTTGGCTTAATAGATCAGTCACGCATCACCTACTGCATTACAAAATCGGTAAATAGCACACGCTCAATCACTGGTTGACCTACCGCGCGATTCAAGCTTGCTTTAATGTCGTCAGTCGCTTTTTCTCGCAGTTCGATACGGCCATTGGCAGTACGCAATTGTTCAACGGTCGCCGAGGCAAACGTACTCAATAATGAACTTTCAATCAGAGGAGAGTGGTAGCGGGCGAGATTTTCGTTCTCTGAACCACGAACCATCAACTGTACCTTAATCTGTACTAAGCGATCTTTTTTGTCGCCTGTGACATTAAATAAAAACGGTTGGGGAATATTAACGTAAGCGACAGGATCGACAGGCGCAGCCACTTGCGGCTGGGTGGTCTGAGCGGCTTCCGCAGAATCATCCGAACCCATCAAGAAAAATGCAGCACCACCGCCACCCGCGAGTAACACCACGGCAGCAATGATGATAATGATCAGCTTACCTTTGCCTTTGGGCGCTTCCGTTTCGATTTCTTCAACTGCCATAACTTAACGTTCTCTATCTCTTTGTTTTTTACAGTTTAAGCGTAATAGCTAATTCCATCACGCTTTGCAGCGACATTCAAATCAAGATTGATGTCTGGTTCAAGGTTTTCTTCACCAAACAAGCCCTGACCGCTGCTTCCCTGACCAGAATTACCCTGTCCGTTATCTGCATAGCGTCTCTGCTGCTGACCGGAAGCCTGCTGCTGAACTGAGCTGTCACCTAATTGTACACCCTGCTGGGCAAGCATCTCACGTAATCTTGGCATTGATTGTTCAATCACATCGCGAGCTTGCTGATTGGCGACGGTAAAATGAACCGTGGCCGCATCTCCATTCATATTCATACGAATTTGCATACGACCCAACTCAGGAGGATCTAAGCGAATGTCGATGTTCTTTAGGTTTTTCGACATCATCATCTGAACTCGCTCTGCCACTTGTTCTCCAGCCATTTCTCGCGTCAGTTGCAATGGCACTTGTGCCGCCGCTTGCTCTGCGCGTATCTGACCTAACGAGTTAGGGCCTTGCTGCCCCGATGCCTGCGCGAGTTGCTGAGCAAAAGCCGAACTCGACTCCGAGGCGGGCTGACCACCATCTTTACCGCCGACTAGCTTACCGAGCGAACCTGCCGCTTTTGCACCCAGTGCCGCTTTAAGCACTGCCTGATCCTGTGTAAGCGCCGCGTGAGGCGTTGCTGCCACTTGTTGCATCTGGCTTGCCATCAAGTCCGTTGGCATGGCAGAAACAGCGGATTGTTGTTGCGACATTTGTGCCGCTGTCTGGGCCATTTGGGCTTGAGCTTGCTGTGTGGTAAGTGCCTGATGAACCGACTGAGCCACCGCCGCTTGTTGCGCTTTTGGTGGCGTTTCTGGCTTGATCGACACTTCATCAGTTAACGCGGGTTCATTGGTGGAAGCCCAAGGAATCGCCCCTGCCGTAACAGCCGCGGCAGCAATGGTTACATCCGCCGGTGCTTCGCTGGCCACATCACTCGCAGACATCATCACTTGGTTGCTTGGCTGTGCACTGTCTAGTGCGGTGGCTAAAGATTTACTTGGCTTATCTGTCACCTTGGTCGCCGCCACTGTGCTAGCGGCAATAGCCCCTGCCGCTAGCCCCACATCATTAGTTGAGGCATCATTTTCTTCTTCAGAGCCGTCTGCTGGGCTCTGTTTCAGCGTGACTTCTGCGCTAATCGCTGTCTCATCAAGGGCAACCGCGGACAGTTCTGCCGTTTCCTGTGGTAACGCGTTGTCTTTGTTAACCTTTGCAACAGAGGCACTTAACACTGCGGCTTGTTGCGCCAACTGACTGCTGTTCTCTTCGTCAGCAACTACTTGACTGTCTTGCTGAATAAATTTTTGTGCTGAAGCGGGTACGATAACGTCTTCCCCATCCGCCTTCATAACAACTTGCTGCTTTAGGCTATCACTGTCACTGACTTTTGAGGTTGGTTCACCACTCGGGGCCATCTCTTGTCTAGACTGGCTGTCAGTTGCAGTCACTTTAGTGGCGTCAGAAGAGACGTTTTTTTGCTCTTCTGCAGTCGAGATTTTTTGTGAGACATGGTGTTGAGTATCAATCTGATCCTGTGGCAACTCTTTGCCGTCAGCCGGTTGTAGCGCTTTATTCGCGGTATCAAGTCGCTGCAATACTTCGTCATTTTCAGAGACAATTTTCGCCGCTGAATGAGAGTTTTCGTCTTGTTGTGAGATCTCAGGCTTGGCACTTTGAGCAACATCTTTCGTGACCCTAGCTGTGTCAGCGTCTTCCGCCTCACTTTCATCAGATACGAGAAGTTCATCGACACTTTGGCTCTCTGTCGCTTGCGCTTTTACGTCGCTAACGCCCGACTCACCTTTAGATACCGATGCTTGCTCGGCACTGGCCTCTGCGCCCTCTACCTTACCTGCGCTCTCTTTGGTGCTAGTCTCACCTTTTATTAACGCCGCTAATTTGGCAAAGAAACCGCCAGACTCGGAGCTTTCGACACTCGCGTCACCACCGTCAGTGGTGGTCTTAGTCACTTTTGGACTTTCCGATACCGATGATAAATTGATATTCATACCAGGTTCACTCTCAGTTGCTTCACGCCGAGAAGGCTCTACGCGGCAAAGACGCCGATTCATTGCATACAAGTTGGAATAGATATCTGCAAGAAACACGCCAACGATAATCAAAGAATGACTTCGCTCACAGAAGTGAGAGGTTAGTTCGAAATTCGACGTGAGTACTGAAGGGTAGAAAATTCATCCATCTGCTTTTGCTCCCTGATATTTTGCAGACGCTGCTTTTCGGTTTGTTTTTTCTCAATAAGCCACTCGTATGAACGACGCTGCTTTCGGCTCTCTAACCAGTTATGCTCGCAGTTATTAACCTGGCCTTTGAAATGCGATTCGGCTTGCTTCTGCTTAGACAAGGTCTCATCTAAAGTGGTTAAAAAACGGTTTAAATGCGAGTACTGACTAGCGGTCAAACCTTGTTGTCCACGGTCAACCAACTGCTGACAGTAATCAAGGCGATACTTTTCAATTTGCTCGAGCTGCTGATAGTAGCTTTCAAGCTCATTGCGAGCTTGGTTTAACGCCAATACTGCTTGGTTTTCGCGCTCTTTGGCCTGCTCTAACAAAAACTCCAGTGCATTATCCATAAGCGTTAATCACCCTGCAGCAAACCACGTAGCATATTGATACACATGTCATAAGGTACGGTCTCTTTCATTGTTTGTTGCAAGTAGATATCAAGCTTAGGCTTGAGAGTGAACGCACCATCAATCGCCGGATCGGTACCCGGCTTGTATGCACCAATCGATACTAGGTCTTGATTCTTACGACAGATAGAGAGAACTTGGCGCACCGCTTTCGACATTAGGACATGTTCTTCGGAGGTGATCTGTGGCATTACACGACTGACCGATTTTTCAACATCAATCGCTGGGTAGTGCCCTGCATCCGCCATCTCACGCGACAACACCACGTGACCATCCAAAATGGCTCGTGAGGCGTCTGCGATTGGATCTTGCAAGTCGTCCCCTTCGGTCAGAACGGTAAAGAATGCGGTAATCGAGCCTTGCTCCGGACTACCGTTACCCGCTCGCTCTACCAAAGCAGGTAATTTGGCAAACACGGAAGGTGGATAACCTTTGGTTGCCGGAGGTTCTCCTACCGATAAAGCGATTTCACGTTGTGCCTGCGCGAAACGGGTTAGTGAGTCCATCAGTAACAGGACGTCTAAGCCCTGATCACGAAAATACTCAGCAATGGTTAGCGCAGTCTGACACCCTTTCAAACGCATTAGTGGAGACGAGTCGGCTGGCGCAGCGACAACAACAGAGCGCTGTCGACCATCGACACCGAGGATTTCTTCGATGAATTCTTTAACTTCTCGTCCACGCTCACCAATCAAGCCCACGACGACAACTTGAGCCGTTGTGCCTCGCGTCATCATGCCTAGTGTCACCGACTTACCGACACCGGAACCTGCAAATAGACCGATACGCTGGCCTTTACCAACGGTGAGTAATCCATTAATGGCTTTGATGCCGACATCAAGAGGTTCAGAAATCGGTTTACGTGCTAATGGGTTAATCGGATCCGCATTGAAGGAGGCGCGTTTTTCGGTGTAGATCGGCCCTAAACCATCCAGTGGGTTACCTACGCCGTCAATAACCCGACCGAGCAACTCCATCCCAACTGGCAGGCCCGTTTCGCTCGTCATCGGTGTCACTTTAGCACCAGGGAGCACACCTGTGATCTGCTCACTAGGCATCAAGAAGAGATTGTCACCTGAGAAGCCCACTACCTCGGCTTCCATTTCGCCGTGCATGGTCTCAACTTTACATAAGCTCCCAATTGGCGCTCTACATCCGGTAGCTTCCAGCGTCAGGCCAACCACTCGCACCAACTTACCTGATGCAACCGGACGGCAAGTCAGGCCTTTGGTTTTGTATTGAGATAAGCGTTCTGCAAGAGCCAGCACTACTCACCACCTTGGTGGCGATTAACCCCACAGAAGCTTTGAATTACGCTGCGAATACGATCTTCAAGACGATAATTAACACTCGACTCCCCAGCCTCAATCTGAACATCACCACGATTGAGGGCAGGTTCGCTCATTAAAGTCCAATTGCGAAAACTCAGTTGTTCCTCTCCGTAAGAAGAACGAATGATATCGACATCATCTGGGTGGAGTTTTAAGGTGATGGCATGGCCAGATATCGGTAGAGATTCTACCGACTGCTTGATGGTATCAAGGATGACCTGAGGATTTGTCTGAACTTCAACGTGAACCACTTCTTTGACAAGCGTAAGTACCATGTCGACCAATTGCTTTTCCACCTGAGCATTCATCAGCTCCAATGGTTGAGCAAACTGGTTGGCTAAGCCAATAAAGGTTTCCACTTGCTGCTGAATAAACTCTTGTCCAGCGGCAACACCTTCAATTTTTCCGGCTTCAAGACCTTCCTGATGACCTTCCTGTAAGCCCTGCTCCTTGCCTTTATCGTAGCCTTGCTTAAAGCCCGCTTCTTGGCCTTGGTGCAGACCTTCCTGATAAGCTTGCTGCTTGATCAGTTCGATCTCTTCTTCGGTTAGCGCTTTCGGCGTCTCTTCGGCAACAGGCTCAGCAATAGGCATCCAGCTAGGATCGTAATTCATCGCTGTCTTTTTCGCCTGTTTATGGGTTTGCGCCGTGTAATCAGGCATACCCCATCGCTCTGGTTTTTCTACCAAATCGTCGTTATCAAGACGTAAAAAGCCGCGTTTTCGTTCCCCAGACATAGGCACCCTACTTACTTAAATTATAAGAACTCGTCGGCACCACCACCCAGCATGATCTCACCAGAGTCAGCCATGCGTCGGGCGATAGCCAGAACTTCTTTCTGCGCTGCTTCAACGTCAGACACTTTAATTGGTGGCATGGCTTCAAGGTCATCACGCATCATCTCAGCAGCACGCTTAGACATGTTCTTGAAGATCTTCTCACGCAATGCATCATCGGCACCTTTAAGCGCACGCTGAAGCGCATCCTGTGGAACGTCGCGCAATAGTTTCTGAATACCTTGGTCGTCGACTTCGATAAGGTTTTCGAAGACAAACATCAGATCTTGAATCTGAGTCGCCATATCTTCGTCTTGATCGCGAATTTGCTCCATCAAGATACCTTCGATGTTGTTGTCCATGTAGTTCATGATTTCGGCAGCTGCCTTCAGGCCGCCAATCTTGGCAGCTTGAGCACCCGCTTGACCTGCGAACTGTTTCTCCATGATTTCGTTCAGTTCTGCTAGTGCGGAAGGCTGAACTTCTTCAAGGTTGGCGATACGCATCATTAGGTCTAGGCGGTCACGCTCTGCAAACTGAGAAAGAATTTCAGCGGACTGATCTGGCTCAAGATATGAAAGTACAATCGTTTGAATCTGAGGGTGCTCATTGATAATAATGCTCGCCACCTGACGTGGGTCCATCCATTTCAATGAATCAAGACCTTTAGAACCGGTACCCAACAGGATTTGGTCAACAAGGTTATTCGCTTTGTCTTCACCTAAGGCGGCCACTAATGCATTACGCATGAAGTCTTCGCTGCCCATACCAATGTTGGTGTACTTCTGAATGTCTTCCAAGAAAGCGCGGTGAACGGCACCCACCTTCTCTTGACTTAGGTCGGAAGCTCGCGCCATAGCGCTACCCACTCGTTGAACTTGCTTTGGTTCTAGATGGCGAATAATACCCGCAGCGTCTTCCTCATTGAGACTGAGTAATAGAATCGCCGCGCGCTCTTCGCCCGGGATGGTTGATATATCCACGGTGTTTTCTGCTACCTCACCGCCCGCTTCCTGTGGAACTATTTCGTTAGGCATCCTGCATCCAATTCTTCACTACTTGTGCCGCTAGCTCAGGCTCGTTTGCTACTAGAGCACGTACCGCTTTCAGCACATCTTCATCTTTGTGTAGGTTAGGTAAGTCTATGCTTGAGCCAAACTCAAACAACTCACCACCATCTAAGTCACCGCCGATTAAGCTGGTTTCGCCATCAACCCCAATAGGTAGACCATCCGGTCCGTACAGTTGATCGTCATCATCAGACGCAGGGTTGAGCAGTTTTTTCATTGCCGGGCGGACAAGGACTAACACCACCACAATGATAACCAACGCACTTGCGAACCAACGAATCCAGTCATTAAAGTTAGGATGTTCCCAAATTGGCACATCTGCGATGGTTTCTGTTTCTGGTTCAGCAAACTGCATACTCAAGACATTTAACAAGTCTCCACGAGCCTCGCTATAGCCAACCGTACCTATCAGCATCTGTCTAATAGAGTTTAGCTCAGCCTCTGAGATTGGTTGGTAACTGGTTTCCCCTGTTTCAGGATTGACCACTGAGCGATTTTTAACCGCCACAGCAACTGTCTGACGATTGACCACTCCAGTCTGACGACGTTCATGACTTATGGTGGTATCCAGTTCAAAGTTACGAGTTGCTTCTTTGTGGACTGACCCTTGACCAAGTGTTGTGCCATCTTTCATCTGGGCTACATCTTGAGGAATTGATGCATCCGCTGGCGGCTGATTACTTAAAGCACCAGGCACACCCGCGACGACGTTGCCATTATTGTAGTCTTCAAGTGTGTACTCGCTACGAGTCGATGGGGTATTAGGGTCAAAGCTCTTACGAGTCTGCTCTACAGCACTGAAATCCAGCTCGATATCCACTTGGGCGGTATAGTTACCAAAACCAAGAATTGGGATAAGAATCGAATCAATTTTATCGCGCAGAGCCTGTTCTTGTTTACGCTCAAGTTCATGTTCTTTGCGACGCGCAGACGAGGCAGGGTCTTGGCTACCCGAACTTAGCAGGCGGCCATGTTGATCGGTAACCGTAATGCGGTTCGGTTTCATACCAGGAACGGCACTTGAAACCATGTCTACCACAGAATCTACCTCTTCTTGCTTGAGGTTAGCTCCGGTTTTGAGAGTAAGGAATACTGAAGCTGACGCTTCTTGATTGTGTCGAACAAATACGCTTTGTTTCGGTAATGCCAATAGAACTCGTGCTTTACGCACTTGTTTCATCTCTTCTATCGCCTTAGATAGCTGACGTTCACGGCTTAGCTTTAAGCGTTCTTGTTCTAAGCGCTGAGAAACCCCAAAACCCATGTCTTGCAGTAGGATATCATCGCCTGCATGTTTCTCTTGGTTAAGACCGGCTCTGACCATACCCAGTTTAAGCGAGTTAAAATCACTCGTAGGAACTAAAATGGTGTTGCCATCTAATTGGTAATCGAGTTTCTGCTGATCTAGGTAGTCAAGAATTGGGATCAGTTCTTCCGTTTCATAAACGCCTAATGGACGCATTTCTGGCTCTTTAACCCAGAAAAACAGCATCACAATCAAAGCGACACAGATCGATATCGACAGAACGAGAACAACTTGACGAAGCAGGTCTAAATCACCGACAGCCATGTCAAATTTAGAACTGCTTTTCTCATCCAAATCGGGGTTTTGAATGCCCGTATCGAGATCAGACGTACTTAACATAGTGCTGTCAGCACTGCTATCAGATAACGCCAGATCGGTTGATTGATTTTGCTCTGCCACAGACTTTACCTAAAACTTAAACCGGCATATTCATCAATTCTTTGTACGCTTCAACCAGCTTGTTGCGTACTTGAATTGTCGCATCGAATGCAACGCTAGATTTGTTTCTAGCGATCATTACATCAGACAAAGACACATCTGCGTCACCGCGATCAAATCGCATTTGCAAATCACTAGATGTCTTAGAAAGGCCATTGACGTTATTGATGGCACTATTCAGCATTTGCCCAAAGTCTGCGCTTACAGTTTGCCCTGTCGCCGCTGGCTTTGTGCCGCCCGCTTCAAACATCATCGCTTGCATTTCGCTTTGAAAACCATCAATTCTCATCAAAACCTCAGTAGTCAACTCTTTGACTAAACATAGTGCTGGACTTATGACGCTGCAATCCTCGTGCCACGTCAATTCGACTGACAAAAAATAGCACGTTAGTTCGGAATATCAATCCCGGCATCACGCATTTTTGCTAACTTGTAGCGCAAAGTTCGTGGACTAATGCCTAATTTTTCAGCCATTTCTTTTCGACGGCCGTTACACTCTTCTAATACCTCAAGAATAATCGCATATTCCTGATCACGCAGTTCGCCACCTAAACCAGAGCCAGACGCCAAACTGCTGGTCGCTTCTGCAACCGGTTTAACATCTGGAACTTGACACACACCTGTTTCAACGGCCACTTGCAGACTCGACGCATCTTGCCAATCAAGCCCTTCTAACAGAATTTGTTCACTGTCGATGACAGCGTTGTCGCTTAATATCAAAGCTCGCTGCATCACGTTATCCAGTTCACGAACATTCCCTGGCCATGAATAAGACATCAATTTATCCGTCGCGCTTGCAGTCAAAGTCGGTACTGGCATACCCAATTTCTGGCAATGTCGCTCAATCAGATGCTTTGACAACGGCTCGATATCTCCCGGACGTTCGCACAGTGCTGGCCATGCGATTGGGAACACGTTAAGACGGTAGTATAAATCTTCACGGAAGTTGCCTTCTTGGACGTAGCTTTTTAAATCTCGGTTACTGGTTGCCAGCACACGAACATCCAGCTTTATGCTCTTGCGGCTACCCAGACGTTCAACTTCTCTTTCTTGAAGAACACGCAATAGCTTCGCTTGCAGGCTAAGATCCATTTCGCTGATTTCATCAAGTAAAATGGTTCCACCTTGCGCCTGTTCGAATTTGCCCGGGCACGCCTGTACCGCCCCAGTAAACGCGCCTTTTTCATAACCAAAAAGGGTCGCTTCCAGCATGTTATCTGGAATAGCCGCACAGTTTATTGCGACAAAAGGGCCATCTTTACGAAGAGAAGCATTGTGAATATAGCGTGACATGACTTCTTTACCTGAGCCACTTGGCCCCAGAACCATCACACTTGCATCGGTTTTAGCAACTTTATCGGCTAATGCCAGCAGCTTGATGCTTTTCTCGTCAGCCACCACGGCATCACCGTTATCGTCGGATTTAACCGGCGCGTAACGGCTGACCATATTAAGTAGTACCTCTGGCGCAAAAGGTTTCGCCATGTAGTCGATCGCACCGTCTTTCATCGCTGAAACGGCATCTTCAATGTTGGCATAAGCCGTCATCAACAACACAGGAAGATTTGGCCAGTGCTGCTTAATGCTTCTTAACAAAGCCAAGCCACCCATGCCAGCCATTTGAACATCAGAGACAACAATGTCGACATTATTAGATTTGAGCTTAACTAGGGCATCCTCGGCGCTGTCCGCTTCAAGCCACTCATAGCCAGCTAAAGCTAGCGTATCGACCAGTGCTTCGCGTAGGCCTTCATCATCTTCTACAATCAGTACCTTACTTTGAGCCATTATCTTTCTCCAGTCATAGCTTGTTGGTCAGCATTCGAGTTTTCGTTAAGCGGGATACACATAGTAAAACACGCCCCGTCACCCTGTTCTGAAATGAGTTCTAACCTTCCATCATGAGCACGACATACCATTTGTACGACAGCTAACCCAAGTCCCGTTCCCTGAGAACGAGTAGTGAAGAAAGGTTCCATTATCTTGTTTTGCAGCTCTTTCGGCACTCCAGGTCCACTGTCCTGAACTGAAATTTTGAGCTCACCATTCACTGGTCTGAAAAATACATCGACCTGTGACTGTTTTCCGGCAATCTGAATCGCATTCATGACCAAATTGCTCAGCGCGGATGCAATCGCGTTCGCATTCCCCAGCAACTGAGTCTGCTCTTGCTCGACTTCAAGATAATAATCGATTTGGTTGTTTTTAAGTGCAGTCTCAACCATAGGTGAGAACTCGCTAACAAGTTGTTCAATCGTAAACGGTTTAACAACCTTATTGTCTCCACCTTTTGCAAACAGCAACATATCGTTGACTTGTTTTTCTAAGTCATGAAGCCTGTCCATCAGCTTGCTTTGAAAGCGTTCTTTGGTTGCTGGTGGCAAATTGGGCGCCGCTAGGTTAGAGGCATAGAGCATCGCGCTGGAAAGTGGTGTCCGAACCTGATGTGCCAGAGATGCAACCATACGTCCCAAAGAAGAGAGTCGTTGTAGATCACTGACGCGCGCCTGCAATAAACGCGTTTCAGTCAAATCAGTGATCAGAATGAGCTGCCCCGTTGCGGATGCGGAGATCGCTAATCTCACTTTGCGCCCGTTTCGCAGCGATATTTCATGACCATCATCTTCGCGTGGCGCAAACGCCTGTTGAATGACTTCAAACCACTTGTCACCAACCAGTGAAAGCTCTAGCAATCTTTGCGCTTCAGGGTTAGCTTCCTGAACCACGCCCTGAGTATCGAGCAAGATCACGCCCGCCGGCATAACATCGAGTACCTGCTGATAGCGTTCGACTTGTTGTTCTAATGTGCCCAACGGCATTGGATTGTCCGTTGAAGAAGTTGGATGCATGACGTATTTCTGCCTTAAAAACTACAATAGCCTGCCATGCAAAAAGCAAGCCAGGCTATTTTATATATTTTTCAACACCTTAATGTCAGGTCGAAAATTTGACAGTCAATAGTTAAACGTTACTAACGCTGTAGATTGTACTTTCTCATTTTCTCAACCAAAGTCGTGCGACGCATGCCGAGCATATCCGCAGCTCGTGCCACCACACCACCTTGTGCTTCTAACGCTTGGTTAATCATATTAACTTCAAGATCTGCAAGCATCTCTTTCAAGTTCACACCTTCTGGCGGTAAACTTTGTGGCGCGTTTTCGTGGTCATGGAATAAGTCATTGGATTCAAAGCTAAAATCTTCAGCAAAGATATCCTGTAACGCATCGCGTTCTAGCTCTTCAACCGAATCCATCTTGTTGTACTCTGGCTGGAACTCTGGAATATCGCTGTATCGATATTTAGTTGGTAAATGATTCACATCAACCAGACTATTTGGATAGAGGATAATCATACGTTCAACCAGATTCGCCAATTCGCGTACGTTACCTGGCCACTCATGTTCCATTAGTGAATTAATCGAACGAGGCGTAAAGCAGATAGGCTGAGCACCTTCAGACTCCATTCGAGTCATCAACTCTTGCAACAACAGCGGAATGTCATCTTTTCTGTCGCGTAACGCTGGCATCTCAATAGGGAAAACATTGAGTCGGTAGTAGAGGTCTTCACGGAAAGACTCATCATTGATCATCGTATCGAGATCACGATGAGTTGCAGCAATAACGCGCACATCCACACGAATTGTCGTGTTACCGCCAACGCGCTCGAAACAACGCTCTTGAAGTACACGTAACAGCTTAACCTGCATAGGCATTGGCATATCGCCAATTTCATCCAAAAACAGGGTTCCGCCTTCAGCAAGTTCAAAACGGCCTTTACGTGATGTAATCGCCCCCGTAAATGCCCCTTTCTCATGACCGAATAATTCGCTTTCCAATAAGTCTGGCGGAATAGCACCACAGTTAATCGGTACAAATGGTCCGTTTCTACGTGCTGAATGGTAATGAATATTGCGCGCCACCACCTCTTTGCCAGTACCAGACTCACCGAGGATCAATACGTTGGCTTCAGTCCCTGAGACTTGCTCGATAAGGTGTCTAACCTCTTTGATGCCATGACTTTGGCCGACCAAACTGCGGAAAAGTGTATTTTTACGTGACGAAGAAGGTACATTAACCCCTTTACGACCAAGAAAATCTTTACAGTGGCGCAGGGCTTCACTTAATTGCGGATAATTTAGGGGATACTCCAGATCGCCGACATAATTTGTCAGATCTTCTACTGGATAGGAATGCTTTCCTGCAATCAGCAACGGTATATGGTTGGCCTTGGATAGCTTGTCACTCAGCTTGGTAGATAACTTTTTGTCGTTAAGAGAACCTAGAATACAGCCGGCCCACACTTGTGACCAATCCAGATCATCGAGTTGATCAGAACTGATGGCCTCACACTGTTCTCCAACAAATTCTAAAATATTACTTAGATTGATACGTGCTTGCACATCATCTTCAATCACAAGTAGTTTCGCTAAACCTTGCATAGGTGAGATTGTTTGCCTTTATTGTAAAACGTTGTGGCTGGATAATTATTTCTAACGCCATTTGTAACTATAGATCAGATACATCAGACAATTGACAAATATCAGCAACAAAAAAAGCCACTGGTCCGTTAGTGGCTTCTATTCTATTTGATAAAAAAAATAAGGCAACCAAGCAATTACTTGATGTGACGTTCAGCCAAAAGCTAATAAGTCATATTATTTCATTCATCACACATTTCTATACAAAACGTATGCAAACATTCGCTTAACGCTAGATTCCGACGTCACCCGCGGTAAGGTTGTGATATTCGTTTGGAATCTGATCCCATGCGGACTTAATTTCTCTTATGATTTCAATCACATCATCAATCGGCTGTGGATCATTGCGATGATTCGCATCTGTAATCTGAGTGATCATAAACTCATAGAGCTGATCTAAGTTTTGAGCAATGTCCCCACCGTCATCCATAGAAAGACAGCTACGCAGGCTGATAATAATGTCCAGCGCTTTACCTAGGCGCTCGCCTTTGACAGGAATATTGCCCGCTTGCATCGCCGCTTTGCCTTGAATCAAACGTTCAATAGCGCCAGCCATTAGCATTTGAACAATTTTATGCGGGGAGGCCGCACTGAGCTGGCTATCAACCGATACCTTCTTGTAAGCCTGTAGTGAACCACGCATAACAACCCTCTTAAATTTATAAAAATTTTTGATACTGCTGAACTGATCGTTTACCGTGACGATACTTTTGCAGCGCCACACCTAGTTCAGCAGTTTTACTACTCATTAACTCTACAACAGTTTGCGTTCTTTCAACCGCGTCGTGCCACTGTTGTAACTTGGCAAGTTCTGGAGACGAATGAATCGCTGCCAATAAACTTTGCAATATCTGTTCCCTTGTATCGACCAGCTTAACGATTTCTTCAGTCGATAGTTCAATCGCTGTAAGGGCTTCACTAATTATTTGATCAACTTCACATAATTCATTGAGACGTTGCTCAAAGTCTCTATCCGAGGGCATTCATCATCCCCGCTAATTGAGACTGCATCTTACTGGTCGCATCTTGCATTGCCGTAAATTTGGCGTGAGTGCGTTTTTCCAAGTTATCCATTCGACGGTCAAGTGCCGCTTGGTCATCTTGTAGTCGGTAAGTACGCTCAACCATACTGCGCTCGCGGTTACGAATCGAACCAGTAACGCCTGTCAGACCTTGAATCGCATCCTCAACTTTCTTAGCGAATCCCTGATTACCGCCAAAAAATTCTTCGAGCTTATTAAAGTTATTGTTCAACTGACGATCTAACATATCGTAGTTGATTTCCAAATTACCCTGTCTGGTCGTCGTAATACCAAATTCGGTAAGGGTTTTTAAATCCTCTGGGGCAGGCTCGACACGTGAAGAGAATACGGCTTTCAAACGCGAATCTGCACTGCGCACAATGCTGTCGCCGGCCAGCGGCCCTGCCATTCCAGTGCGAGGATCAACACCCGATAACTCCTTCGTCACTTGATAGAACTGATTGTAAGCAGCGACGAACTGTTCAATATCTTCACGTACGCCTTGTCGGTCATACTCAATATCGATTTCGGAAATCGGCTTACCTTTTTCAGTTCGCCCTTTTAGAGTCAGGTCAACACCATCAATTGCATCTTCAATAATGTTGTTGTTGCTGGAAAGTTGAGCAACGCCATCAAGTAACACTTTTGCATCTTGCGCAGACTGTACTTCCGTCATACCACGATAAGTATCAAATGAACGTTGCGCTGCCTCGAGATCGGCTTGTGCTTGATCGATACGCTCAAGGTACTCACGCTCTTCCTGCGGCAACTTGGCGCGTTCCATCTGTTTTGCTTGTTCAGGCGTCAACTCACCAGAAGCAACACGCTGAGCCAGTGCAGACTGTTCATCGGCCACTTTTTTCTCTATACGGGCTTTTTCTGCATCCAGTTTAGCTTGCGCTTCTTTGGGTGTGACGTACGAATCCGTTAGGGTTCCTGATGCCGTGTTTGACCAGCCTGGTACGTCTGGCGCTTTCTCTTTCGCTTTCGCATCTAGTTGAGGTTCTGGTTCCCAGTAAGAATCGAGCAAAGTGCCCGAAGCGGTTTCACTCCAACCAGGAATACGCTCTTCTGGTTTAAGATACTTGTTTGCCTCAATCCCCGCATTTGCTGCCGCTGTCGTTGCAGCTTTAGACATTTCATTATCGGGCGTGGCCTCTTTGGCTGCGTTGGGATCTGCATTAATTGCCGCTTGCTTTGTAGTATCGGCAATCTCTTGATCGACAAGTTTTGCCGCGTCGATGATTTTTTGAGCGACTTTATCGGCAACTTTTTTCTCTGCAGGGGTGAGAGGGGCAATCAATTCCTGAGCCGCAGCACGTGCGCGTTCAAGATCTTTGACTCGTTGCTCTAGCGTTTTGTATTCGAGTTGTTTGAGCGAGTTACCCGGCTGGGCATCCACTTGCATTGAGATTTCATTGTCGCCACCGGATACGTTCGAGGCAACAATAAGACGGGGACCATCGACATCGTTAATGATTGCCGCACGGACACCTGGATTAGATTTACTGCCGTTGATACCGCGAACGATATCAACGAGCTTAGAATTCTCTTGTACATCAATAGAGAATTTTTTTTCACCCAGTGAAATCTGCAACTTGCCCGGTCCAAATTTCGCATCTTCTGGCAAAACATCAGACGCAATTTTGTGACTTTGGGCAAGTTGCAACACATCGATAGCATATCGACCAGCGATAGCATCAGTGGTTGCCGTCGCGGATACAACAGTGTCGTCTGTTGACGCCACTGTTCTTGCGGCGAAAGCTTTCTCTTGACGAAAGCTCGCCATCAAGTTTTTCATCGTATCCAGCGACTCTCTGAGCCGGCCATAAGCACTGATACTGGAATCAATTTGGGTCCGCTCACTGTCGATACGTTGCTGTTTAGGAACACGCTCCGAATCCACAATTTTGCTGACCATAGAATTGATATCCATGCCAGAATTCATGCCTATAGGGCCAAAACTCATTCACTCACCTCAAGTACGATTACACCGTTTGGTTAACAAGTCCCGATGAATATCGGGCCGTCTGTTCCCTTAGGCGTCGTAAGATCTCTAACATTTCCTCATCGGGTATCTGACGAATAATATCACCAGTATCCGCTTCATATATCGTTACAACATCTCTACCGGACTCTTCGTCCACCCTAAAGGATAAGCCCTTATTGATAGATGATATGAAATCATTCATCTGCTCAACAATCCTTTCACGCTCCGCCCTGTTTAGCTTCTCCCTCTCTTGCGAGGCTTCGATGGCTTTTTCAACAGTTTGAGACGCTTTTTCGCTTACCTCAGTTGTAGAGACCTGCTCCTTTCGCGAGGAAACTTGCTGTACACCATCGTACTTAGAAGCAAGTTTAGTGCCACTTTCTGAGCCATAAGGCTGGATGTTCGATGTGTAGGATGGTATTTCCATAACGATCTCCCTTCCACCTTAGCAGGTCACAACATAATGTTGTACCAATAAGCTCCTGTCGAACCTATCGATTAACCTAATAAGCTAAGTGCTGCCGACGGGGACTGCTTAGCTTGCGCTAGGACAGATGTACTCGCTTGCTGAAGAATTTGCGATTTAGTCATCGCAGTAGTTTCTCTCGCATAGTCTGTATCAACAATCCGGCTACGAGAAGCATTAACGTTCTCATTGATGTTGTCTAGGTTACTGATCGCGTGTCCAAAACGGTTCTGGAATGCACCCAGTTCAGCACGTTGGCTGTCAACCGTTTTCAAAGCGCCATCAATAACAGAAACAGCAAGCTGAGAACCTGCTACTGAAGTAACGTCAACATCGGCAACTGTTCTCTCTTGAGCAGCACCGAAACCGATTTCTGAACCTAAACCACCACCGATAGTGACATCTGTAGCAACCTTATTCGAAGCAGCAAACAGTTGTAGTTTACCTTCTTCACCTACCGAAGCTTTTACATCTTCACTCTGACCATTAATGTATGTTGCCAACTGCTCCATATCGTCGCCAGCTTTAGCATTAATCGTGAGCTCTTTTGCCTCACCATGTACATCAGTATAGCCTAGGGTAAGATCAGTCGCTCCTGAAGAGACGGTCCAATCCGATGCTTTGCCATCTTGAGCAATGTACGCTTTACCACCCATATCTATGGTGTCAGAACGCATATTCCCCATCGATAGTTGAACAGCTTCACCTGAGCTCGCACCAATTTGGAAAGATTGACTGCCGAATGTACCGTTAAGCAGTTTATTACCACCAAAAGAGGTCGTTTCTGCAATTCGGTTTAATTCGTCGTTAAGAGCGGTTACTTCTTCTTGAATAGCAATACGCTCTGAACGAGAGTTAGAACCATTCGAAGATTGAAGTGCCAAATCACGCATACGTTGCAGAATGTTGGTTGTCTCATTCATCGCACCTTCAGCTGTCTGTGCAATAGAGATACCGTCATTAGCATTTTTTACGGCCATGTCTAAGCCACGGCTTTGCGAGTTCAAGCGGTTTGAGATTTGTAGTCCAGCAGCATCATCACGGGCACTGTTAATTTTGTACCCCGAAGATAGACGCTCCATCGATTTCTGCATGCCATCAGTCGCACCATTAAGGTAGCGCTGAGCAGTCATCGCAGACACGTTCGTGTTTACGTTAATTGCCATATTTGATCTCCTTAGGCATTAGGGCGATGTATCTCAGCGTCTCTCACCTCGCTTTGATACATCTCATTTCTCTCAATCCTTTAACGGCCCACTAAAAAATACCTTTAGTAATAAATTTCGCTTTTTTTTAATTTTTAACGCACGGCGTAATATTTACTTTAGAGATCAATGAGTTAGTAGAAACAAAAAAATCCAGCCGAAGCTGGATTTTTTGATCAAGGTCTCAATTAACCTAGTAGGCTTAGTGCCGAGTTTGGCGCCTGTTTTGCTTGTGCAAGGATAGAACTTGAAGCTTGAGACAGAATTTGAGTCTTGGTTAGTGCAGTTGTCTCTTTCGCGAAGTCTGTATCTTTGATACGGCTCTTAGACGCATTCACGTTTTCGTTGATGTTGTCTAAGTTGTTAATCGCGTGGTTGAAACGGTTTTGGAACGCACCAAGTTCTGCACGGTGGCTATCTACGTATTTCAGGGCTGCATCAACAATCGCTACAGATTCTTGCGCGCCACCTACAGATGTTACGTCAATAGTATCAACAGTTACTGCTTTGCCTTCACCCATGCTTAGTTCACCCGCTAGACCGCCAGAAAAGCTTACTGCGCCTTCAACTTTGTTGTTACCAGCGAACACTTGTAACTGACCATCTTCGTTTACTGACGCTTTAATCATGTCAGTTTGACCGTTGATGTAAGTCGCTAGCTCTTCGATGTCGTCGCCAGCTTTAGCAGAAATGTTGATTGTCTGCTCAGCACCGTCTTTTTCAGTCAGTGTGATTGTTAGGTCATTAGCACCCGCTTGAACAGTCCAATCTTTATCCTTGCTGTTCGCCGCTTGGTAGCTAGTACCGCCCATGCCGATGTTGTCACTGCGCATGTCGTTCAGAGTTAGCATTACTGCTTCACCGTTGTCAGCACCGATTTGGAATGACTTAGTCGCGTAAGTGCCGTTTAGTAGCTTGTTACCACCGAATGAAGTGGTTTCAGCGATACGATTTAGTTCATCGTTAAGTGCTGTTACTTCTTCTTGAATTGCAACACGCTCTGATTTCGAGTTTGAACCGTTCGCAGATTGTAGCGATAGGTCACGCATACGTTGCAGGATGTTCGTTGTCTCGTTCATCGCACCTTCAGCCGTTTGTGCGATAGAGATACCGTCGTTAGCGTTACGTACTGCAACATCAAGACCACGGCTTTGAACGTTTAAGCGGTTCGAAATTTGTAGACCCGCTGCGTCGTCTTTAGCGCTGTTGATCTTTGAGCCAGATGACAAACGCTCCATTGAAACTTGTTGTGCGTTGTTTGCGCTGTTTAGGTAACGCTGTGCTGTCATTGCTGCTACGTTAGTGTTTACATTCACTGCCATGGTGATTTCTCCGTTTGATTTTCCGATGTATCCGGTTTCCGACGTCTCGGAAAACCAAAGTTTGTAGTTCTCTCAAAAGTTACTTTTATTAACGGCGCGGTTTCGAAAACCTTGAGTATTTTTTTGGTTTTTTCTTAAAAAAAATACATTTGGCAATAAAAACGTGACTAAGAGATAAAAAGAGTAAAAAAAGTCATTTTTTCGCTAAAGCTTCATTTAGGTCTGTCGATAATATTCTCTTTTTTTGAGAATCAGCCTAGTAGCGTCAGCGCCAAGTTTGGCTGCTGTTTAGCTTGAGCCAGTATTGACGTACTGACTTGTTGTAAAATCTGTTGCTTGACCATTTGAGTTGTCTCTTTCGCGTAGTCAGTATCTTTTATTCGGCTATTGGAAGCCGATAGATTCTCGTTGACGTTGGAAAGATTATTAATCGCATGGTTGAAACGGTTCTGCATGGCACCGAGTTCGGCACGGTGACTATCAACATACTTTAAAGCGGTATCAATAATCGATACCGCGCGTTGGGCACCGCCTGCTTGTGAGATATCAATATTATCAACCGCTTCATAACCAGCCAGATTCATGCTGAGTTGGTTTGCCAAGCTGCCTGAGAAAGAAACGGTTCCTGAAGTTTGCTTACCTGCCATAAAGATTTGCAGTTGGCCTTCTTCATTGACTGACGCGGAGACTTTATCGGTTTGCCCATTGATATAAGTGGCAAGTTCCTCGATATCATCACCCACTTTAGCGGTAATATTGATGGTCTCTTGCTTACCTTGAGCATTGGTGTATTGCATTACCAATTTATTGTTGCCCTGAGCCACTTGCCAGTTACTGTCTGCTTTACCTGCTGCGATGTAACTGAAGCCACCCATGTCCAAACTGTCTGAACGCATGTTTTTGAGTGAAACTTGTACCGCTTCACCTGAACTGGCACCAATTTGAAAAGAAGAAGACGAAAACGAACCATTGAGTAATTTTCGACCACCAAAAGAGGTGGTTTCGGCGATTCTGTTCAATTCATCGTTTAAAGCGCTCATTTCCTCTTGCAAGGCATCTCGCTCAGCTCGACTGTTTGAACCATTCGCAGATTGAAGGGAGAGGTCACGCATACGCTGAAGCAAGTTGGTGGTTTCGTTCATCGCACCTTCTGCTGTCTGCATAATCGAAATACCGTCATTGGCATTACGCATAGCGACATCTAACCCTCTCATCTGTGACTCAAGGCGATTGGAAATCTGCAACCCTGCTGCATCATCTTTAGCGCTATTAATACGATTCCCTGAAGAGAGTCTCTCCAGAGATTGATTCAGCAGATCGGTCGCCTTCGACAAGTGTCGTTGCGCTGTCATTGCCGAGACGTTCGTATTCACCGTGATTGTCATAAAGTTGCGTTGTCCTCTTTCTGGTTACTCTCTTTATCGGCAATCTGAGGTTTTCTTTAACAAAAAAGTAAATTACCACCTTCTAAAGAAGGTGGCTTTGTGTGAGCCCCCTAAAAGGGGGCCTTTGTTTAGTCCAGCGCTAATTGTTGCTGTTCCACGCGCTCTTTCTTCTCCTGATGTCTTACATAACGTCGAATGATTTCTTCATTAATTCATACACTATCGACAAAATAGCCCCTTTGCCAAAAGTGATTACCCCAAAGCTTATTTTTCCTCAAATATGGAAACTTACTGAAGAGCTTTAAGGCTATTTTGCCTTTCAATACGCCCATCAACTTGGATATTGATAGCTTGGGTGGAACCTTTACGACTAAGTGCACGTGGTCAACTTGGACGTTCAGCTCAACAACTTCGCATCCAAGTTGATTACAGTAAACATTTATACACCGATAAACTTCTTTGCCTACATTGTTCTTCAAGATCCTAAATCTGTATTTTGGCGTCCACACTATGTGATATTGACATCTCCAAAATACGTGGGAAGCTTGATTGTATCTACTCATGTTATTTGTCCTCTTTGACTTCGCTAAAAATCAAGGGAGCATTTAACATGGGTAGAACTACAGGCAAAGCCTCACTGAATGATAACCACCTACTGAAGTAGGTGGTTTAGGGCTGAAAATAAAAAGCCGAACCCTTGGGTTCGGCTTTAACTGATTAACTAATAACGGCTTACGCCTGACTACTTTAACTTGAGATCTGCCAGCATTTGAGCTGAAGGAGCAAAGAAGTAAGCACCTGTCACGGCATGAGTAAAGCGCAGCAGTTGGTCTGTTTTGCCATCCGTTACGCCATACATACTTTCTAGCATAGCTTTGAAGTTGTGTAAGGTGTTGCAGTAGGCAATAAATAGCAATCCATGCTCACCAGAAACACTACCGTATGGCAAGCTGTGGCGAACAATTTTAAGCCCTTTGCCTTCTTCTTTGATATCGACACGACCAACGTGTGATGCCACTGGCACATCATCTAACTCAACGGAGTCAGGCTTAGTTCTGCCAATCACCTTCTCTTGTGCCGACACATTGAGGCGGTTCCACGAAGGAAGGTTATGGATAAAGCGCTGCACCATTACGTAACTACCACCCGCAAACTCACCTTGTGGAATGATAGCCACTTCTTCTCGCTGAGCCTGTTTCGGGTTTTCGGTTCCATCAACGAACTCGGTCATATCACGAGAATCTAGATAGCGGTAACCGTAGGTCTCATCAACAACCGAAACCTGTTCAGACACTTCAGCGAAGAACTTACGAAGTAGGTAAAAATGCAGATCATGACGGTTTGAGTGACAATGAATCAACACATCAACGTCTGAGCTTGGTGCGACGACATCCCCTTCACCTAGTTGTGGGAAATCGATCAGTTCCGCTGGCATGGCAACATCTAGCTTGCTCCAGAACGCTTTAGTGAAACCAATGGAAAGTGTCAGTTCCGCACCAGGTTGCTGGTCGTTAAGCTGTTCAACCAATGCTGGGAGCGCTTTTAACTGCTCTAAAACGTGTTGTGGATTTTGAGTCACCTTGAGCAAGGTGTATTGTGCGAATGGTCCAGCTTCAGGAAGGATAGCACTTTGAGGGTATGACATTTTTATTTCCTCACTAATATTTTTTGCTCAGTGTATTTCGTTTTGATTTCAATATATTGACAACGATCATCGCTTCGAACGATCACCGTGTAGCAGGGTTGTGAAAGCAGTCTCTTACACTACGGCTTTTCGCTACGTAGAGAATAAACCATAGCAGGAGTAGCATCACGGCACCATTAGCCCAGCTGAAGGCCCCGTGAGTGAGGTAGACGTGATAGAACGTTTGTGCCAACTGCGCACTTGCTGTCACCAAAGTCACACTTTTTCCCCATGAGACGATTTGGTTGACCCAACTCCGCTCTGGACTACGTAAGCTAATCATCCACATCAGGGCTATGCTAGGAACACCCATCGCAAGTCCGAGATAAAGCATGCTGTGATCAGGATAAACGATGGATAGAATCTTACTGCCACTGTCACGGCTGGCTCCGGCTACCACAAATACCACCCAAGCCTTGGCCATAAACAACCAGCCTAACCAAAGAAGTCTTGGGGCTTTGAGAAAACCGTGTTGGTCATATTGTTCGATTGCGTAACGCACTGATATCTAACTACTGCTATAAATACAAACTCCACTCTATACCAATGAGCAGAATTTTCTATCAGTAAATTGTCATCTTTACTCGTCGTCTTACACCAGAGCTTCGTTTTAACTCTCACCACTCGCTGATGAACGGCGGACACGTATCATAGATACAACGAGAAATAGAACCAGCAATAGGACTGGCGCAAGCCACAAGAGTGCGTTCGACCAACTGAATGATGGTTTATATAAAACAAACTCACCGTACCGGGCGGTCATAAAGTTCACTACTTCCTGCTCACTCTCGCCTTGGTTGATTTTTTGAAACACAATCAGCCTTAAATCTTTGGCAATTGGCGAATTAGACTCTACCAAATTCTGATTCTGACACTGTGGACAGCGCAGTGATTTCGCTAGCTCAATGGCGGTCTTTTGCAATTGAGGTGTCTTAAACTCAAACAGCTCAACCTGAACATTTTGCTCATGAGTCGCTGCTACAAAAAAGGCTTGCTCTTGCGCAGACGCATGAAAACTCAGCATTGAGCACAACGTTAAACATAACAGACGAAATAGTGGCAGATACCGAACGGGCATTAACTGTTACTCTGATCGAAATAAGGGGAAAAATGTTTGCGCCAAGCTTGTTCGCTTAATAGTCCGGAATGCTTGTAAACAATCTCACCGCGGCGTGTGACGAGGTACGTCTCTGGTGTGCCTATCACACCAAGATCCAAGGATAACTTTCCCTTTGGATCAAAAATAACATCAGTGTATGGATTGCCGAGTTGAGCCAGATAGTTAACGGCTCCCGAACGATTGTCTCGATAGTTAAGCCCAACAATCGGTACACCTTGCTTTTGCAACTGATTGAGATAGTCATGTTCTTGACGACATATCCCACACCATGAAGCCCAGACATTCACCAGTTGATATTCGTCACTAAACAGCTCAGGACTCTGTTTGATTTGTTCACTGATTAACAGTTCCACTGGCATACTGGGAAACGCACGTACAACAGGGCTGGTTTGTGAGCCAAGCTGTTGCGAGTTTAGCCCCGCGATAAGAAAGCCGATAAAACCAACTAAAACTGCAATGAATACGGCGATTTTATGCCTGCTTGATAACGCCATGTACTGCCTCTTTGCGTCTTAGAGATAACAGTGGGAAAACCGCCCCCAACATTGCCACCAAAGCCCCACCCCATATCCAACCAATGTAAGCTTTGTACTGAATTTTCACCGCATAGGCGCGAGAATCTACTTTGCTACCGAGCGTAACATAGTAGTCGCCATACCAAAAAGATCGAATAGCGGGCTCACTCATATTCATTACGCGCACGGGATAATGGCGACGCTCCGGAATCAAATCGAAGCTGTTGTCCTGATTAGAAAAGCGCAACCATGCTTGCTCCGCCGTATAATTGGGGCCAATAGCCCAACGAGTCTCAATGTAATCAACCTTCCAATCGGAAAATGTTATTGATGAACCATCCGCCATCTTAAAACTCGCTTGATAGGAGTGCTCGGCATTCATGACCGCGCCGACCGCACTTATCGCAAGTCCGATATGGGCAAGTACCATAAATAGGCTGCGAGATTGTTGCAGCCAAAAAAGCACATGACTCAATACGACCCAAACGCCAAGTCCCCATATAATAAACAGTAAAGGTGAAGGTTGATCGACCTGCACCCAATACGCCACACAGCCAACCAACATTGCCCCGGTCAGCATTAACAGCAACTGAGTAACAGAGTAGTAGGCACCATGATGCCATTTCAAAAGCGGAACAAAACCCATGAGCAACAATGCAATGACCGTCAGTGGGAGAAATAAAGTATTAAAATAAGGTGCACCTACCGAAACGGAACCTAAGCCAGTCAACTCATAAATCATTGGGTAAAAGGTGCCGAGAAACACGGTGAAACTTGCGACAGCTAACAACCCTACCGAGGCAGTAGCCAAGTAACTACGACTGAATATCGCTTTGATAGTTTTGCTTTTGACCACCTCGCCGCGTTCAAACAGCAGTGAGAATGAGCAAATTAATGTCACGGCCAAAATAGCCAGTAAAGCGATACCTTTACTCGGATCGACAGCGAATGCATGAACAGACGTCAGTACACCAGAACGAACAATAAAGGTTCCGAGGATACTGAGACTAAAAGTGATAAGCGCAAGAATCAAGGCGGCACGTTTCTGCTGCTCATAACGACGCGCCGCTAACATAGCATGGAGCAATCCAGTCCCAGTTAACCATGGCAGTAGAGAGGCATTTTCGACGGGATCCCAGAACCACCAGCCGCCCCACCCCAATTCGTTATAAGCCCACCAAGAGCCGACCACAATGCCAAGGGTTAAAAATGCCCACGCCGAGATAAGCCAAGGTTTTGCCAACTCAACCCAGTTTTGGAAAAAGCTTGGCTGCATCAAAGCGGCAAGCGCAAACGCTAGAACCGTCGAAAATCCGATATAGCCTAAATAGAGCAAAGGAGGATGAAAAATAAGCCCAACATCTTGCAGCATTGGGTTTAAATCTCGGCCCTGTTCAAGCCAGTTCTCCGCATAGCTAAATGGGTTAGACGCTATCAGAGTAAACCAACCAAAAGCGGCAACAAACAACCCCATAATCCACAGTACATCCTGTAAATACGCATGGGGTGCAGAACGAATAAATGAAATACAGCCAGCCCATACCGCTAGGGTGAACACCCAGAACAGCATTGACCCTTCATGACCACCCCAAACCGCCGCAACCTTGAAAAACTGCGGGAGCGCGGTATTTGAGTGAGACGCAACATACTGAAACTGAAACTGGTCGCTAATAAATAAGTAAGCTAACAAAACAAGGCTCAATGACGCAGCCACGCCATTGAACCTTGCAAGGAATGATAAAGAGAGTGTGTTGCCATGGCGAAGCCACTTTTGCAATGCATATTGAACACTAGCTGCCGTACTGGCAAGCGTTACCAAAACCAGTGCCAAATGGCCCAACTCTCCTACCATATTTATACAACCGTCATTTGACCAGCATAGAGAATAAACGTACGTAACATCAGTACGCCAACCAAACTCAATGTTGTTACCATCAGGATATAACCACCATTGTGACGTGTTTCTTTTGGTGTCACCGCATTAAGGGTTAGCGGCAGAACCATACCAATCAGCACGACACCAAACCAGAACCAGTTGGACCAAAAACCGCCACCAATTGCATTCCAAGCCGCTACTTCATTTTGGCCACCACTAAAAATTAGGCCAGTAAAGAAAGTAACCAGTACAAAAAGCTCAAACATCACAACAGGACGCTCAAAGCTATGTACCCACGAAACACTTGGGCTTGTTGCAGACTCTTTAAAGACTAAGATGCCAAACATCAAACACGCCGCAGCACCAGATGACAGACTTGAGAACAAGAACAGTATCGGCAACACAGGGTTATTAAGCATTGGATAGGTTTTCAGAGCAGACAACAGGAAGCCTGTATACGCCGCTAGAACAATCGCTAGGAAGCCCAAAAATAGCTCAATAGCGTTAGAGAACTTACCTGATTTAATCAAGAAGCCATCGGCAAAATCAAGCAATTTACTCGGCAGCTTACCATCACAGAATTGGATAACTTGGTGACGGAATATGATCCCAATCCAAATGAACAATACGATCATGTAGACCTGGAAGAGAATTACACCCATCGACATTACCGAACTTGGGTTGTAGAAAATCATGATTTTCCAAAACGACAAAGGCTTGGTTAAGTGGAAAATCAAAATTGTCAGTCCCGAGATAATGCCAAATGGTGCCAGCCAAGCCATCGCCTTGATAATGCCATTATTAGCCGGATCGCCTTCGATCACTTTACGTTTTAGATACAGCGAAATCATCACCGCACCAGCAGACATACCAGCGAGGAATAGATAGATTGCGATGATCCAATCCCAAACCAGAGAGTCAAAGTGGAATGCACTTTCAAAACCATTCATTATCAGATCTCCCCTTTCTGGTGAGGCACTTTGTATAGCTTAGGCTTAGTGCCAAGATGTACCTTGTCGCGGTACACAACTTCACTGTTCAATACCTGATTTATCTCACTGTTTGGATCATTGAGATCACCAAAGGTCAACGCCTGCGTCGGGCAAGACTCAACACAAGCAGGAAGCTTGCCTTGTGCTAAGTTTGTGTCACGACAGAAGTTACACTTGTCAGCGGAATGGTCGACAGGATTAAAGAAGCGAACTTGATAAGGACAGGCCGCTAAACAGTAGCCACAACCGACACACTTCTCTTTGTGTACATCAACAATGCCAGTCTTCTCATCTTTGTATGCCGCCCCAGTTGGACAAACATAAACACACGGTGGGTTTTCACAATGTTGACAAGATTTGCGAGTAAAACGGTAATCAACATCAGGAAACTCACCCTGTGGTTCACTGCGAATAATCTCAAGGCGAGATACACCTTCCGGAACTTTGTTTACTTCACGACACGCTTCGGTACACGCAGTACAACCGATACAAGCGGTTTCATCGTGAATCATGCCGTATAACTTGTTGCCATCCTGCTCAACATTCGCCAACGTTTTTCGGCTATTGAACACCGCGGTTCCTGCCACACCTGTAGTGAAGATCACAGCACCTGCGCCGGTTAAGAAGTTTCGTCTAGAACAACTCATACTACTTCTCCTTCTTCAACTGGTTAAAATCGGCGTGACAATCCACACAAAGCTTGATGCGCTCTTTCTTCTCAAGAGCCAACACTTTAGTTTTGTTTGCATGAACATCATGACAATTTGAACAGGTAAGATTTTTTGCATGAACATCATGAGTCCAGCTGTCATCACGCAGTCTTTCTGGTGTGTGACAATCGGTGCACTGACTATTCGCTTTAAGAATCTTTTGTGGATCAAGGAAGACTTTATCGGTTCCCGATGCAGATTGAGCACTAGAATATTTAGTAACTTGCGGCGCACCCTCTCGGTGGTCTGGTCCTATATTGTTGTGGCACTCAGTACAGTTGACTTCTCGACCCAGTATTTTAAGTGCGTCTTCGCCATGAGAACCCGCGAGTGTTTGTTTAGAATCCTTATGACATTGAATACACTTGTAATCTTTGTCACGGATAAGCGTGACTTCATGACGTGCTGATGTTCCTTCAGACTGCACAGTTGAAGTGTCGGCAACGGCATGAAGAGAATAACCATAGAGGCAAAATGCTAGAAGGGACTTAAGCATTATGACTATGGCCAACTTTATATTGCCCATATTATCCTTTCCTTATTCCCGTACCATTTACTGATTAAACAATAAGTTGATATACGGTTTAAAATTAAAGTCTTTCGATGTGCGATAAAAACACACCGAATGAGATCAATTCTTATTTTGGATAAGCCACAACGCTATTAAGAATATAGTACTCCTCCTACACTAAAGAGGTACATTAAACTGTTCAAAATTCGATCTGAATCACCGAATATATCTTCACCAACCCGCACTAAGTTATTGATGATAATAAGTTTCATTAAGTAAAGACAACCAAACAGATACCCCTAAAGAGGTATAGGGACACTAATTTGAACTGGATCACTGTCCAAAATTGATCTTGAACAATGATGGATTATTAATAAGTTATTTAATTTATTTCTATTTATTACAATGTATTTCAGTTTCTCCAGTTCTTAGTTTGGAATATAGCCAGTTCACAACGCTGCTAATAAAAAACAGAATACGGAGATAGCACTGTGAATAAATTGCATTGGATACCAAAATCCGCTGCAGCATTAGCAATTGTGGTTAGCTCACTAATGAGCGTCACTAGCTTTGCTGCGTCCGACGAAAAAGGCTTAATTGATCCTCGTAATGACGCCTACCAACAACAGCACCCCGACCAGTACGAGTCTTGGAAAGCGACGTCAGAAAGCGAACATATTGAAGACGCGCTAGCAGAAGATCCCAACATGGTTATCATGTGGGCTGGTTATGGCTTTGCTAAAGATTACAACAAAGCTCGTGGTCACTTTTACGCATTAGACGATGTTCGTCAGACTCTGCGTACGGGTGCACCACAAGACGAAAACTCCGGTCCAATGCCAATGGCATGTTGGAGCTGTAAAAGCCCTGACGTCGGTCGTGTGATTGACGAGCGTGGTGAAGATGGCTACTTCCAAGGCAAATGGGCTCGTCTAGGTGATCAGATTGCTAACCCAATTGGTTGTGCCGACTGTCACGACACTCGTAGCGAAGCGTTCAAAAATGGTGAACCTGCGCTTGCATTAGCCAAACCATATGTTGAACGTGCATTTCAGGCCATCGATAAACCATTTGAAAAACAATCTCGCCTGGATCAGCAAGCTTCGGTATGTGGACAGTGTCACGTAGAGTACTACTTTACTGGCCCTAACAAGTCTGTGAAGTTCCCATGGGATCGCGGCACCACTGTTGGCGAAATGGAAGAGTACTACGACGCACTTGGCTTTAAAGACTGGACACACAAAGTATCTAAAGCCCCAATGCTAAAAGCGCAGCACCCTGGTTACGAAACTTGGCGTGATGGTATTCACGGTAAGAACAAAGTCGCTTGTGTCGATTGTCATATGCCTAAAGTGACCAAGGAAGACGGTACCGTCTACACAGACCACAAAGTCGGTAACCCATTTGACCGCTTCGAAGATACCTGTGCAAACTGCCACACTCAGTCTAAAGATCAGCTACGTGACATCGTTTCAACCCGTAAGGCACAAGTACTAAACATGAAACTGACTGCCGAAAAACAAATTGTCGCGGCTCACTTTGAAGCAGGCGCTGCGTGGGATGCGGGTGCAACCGAAGAGGAAATGAAAGACATCCTTCAAGACATCCGTCATGCTCAGTGGCGCTGGGACTACGCTATCGCCTCTCACGGTGTTCATATGCACGCACCTGAAGTGGCACTTGAAGTACTCGGTACTGCGGTAGACCGCGCTGCGGATGCTCGTACTAAAATCGTCCGTCTTCTAGCGAAGAAAGGCATCACAGAACCCGTTGAACTCCCTGACATTTCAACTAAAGCGGCTGCTCAAAAAGCACTTGGTATGGATATGGATAAGATGAATGCTGAGAAAGAAAACTTCCTCAAAACCGTCGTTCCATACTGGGAAAAAGCGGCAGAAGCACGTGAATCAAAATACTAACTAAAGCATGAAAATAAAAACCGGCGAAATACGCCGGTTTTTTTATAAGCCTTTCACACGGCTCAAACACTCTCTCAATTCGGGCTATTTAGAGCATCGCTTTCGCTTGGTTCAAAGAGTGAATAATCGACACGCGATCTAAATCCGTGCTGTTAGAATCCAGCATTTGTGTCCAAATATCGATCGCTTGTTGATAACGCAAACTAATAAAGTGGTCGCCCGCTATCAGAGCTAATGCTGTGAGATTGTTGGGTTCAAGGTTTAGGGCCTGAGCAAGCAAAGCATCCACTTCGTCAGTCATCACTTGTTTTTCTAAATAATAAAGCGCACTGGCTTTGGCAGCTAACTGACTCGCTGACGGTGTGTCGCTTAGCCGTATCGTGTAGTCAAAGCAGGTAAGAGCGGATAGAAACTCCTGCTTGTTCATATAACCATGACCAAGCTGGAACCACAATTCAGCTTGGTTGGGATCTTGCTTGAGTTGCTGCTGCAATGAGCTCATCCAATCAGAGGAAGTGATTTGTTCGATCGGCTCAGAGGGGGATGGTTTGTCTCCCTGCCACCACAAAGACAAAGGTATTGCCAGCATTAAACTCGCAATCAAGGTTCGTTTCATTGGCATACCCAAGCTTTTGATCATCATTTGATAACTATAACGTGTTAGGATATCCGCATCCTTGATCTAGCTAGACCTATCAACATGAAAAACAAAGTTGTTCCCTCTCAGGAAACACAACAAGAAGCAATGAAAATTGCCAAGGCTACGCAAAAGCCCGGTCAAACCATTCGGTACTGAAAATTTTCCGTAAAGAATTAAATTAGACTATTATCCTCTCAAAATCCGATTTAAAAAGGCCAATTTAGTTCTTAACTTTACAAAAAACACAAAGCAAACTAGACTCAAATAACCTAAATAATGTACGGTTTTTTTTTGTAATGGATTTTATGATCAACAAAGTAAATGTTAATGGTGTACAGCAGGTATTCTTTGTTGATGAACTAGGTCTGCCTATTACGGATAACATAACCATAAATTGGGCAAACAACTACATCTGTAAAGAAAAAGAGCACAACACTATTCGCTCACGAGAAACAGAGAGCGCGCACTTACTCTTTTCTCTTAAATACTTCATTACTAATGGAATTGATGTAACAAGACGCGTTGAATCTGGTAGATACATTACATTCAATGAAGTTTTAGATTTCTCTACCCACTGTTTCAAGAAAGCCAAAATCATTCAACAACAAACGAGCAGTAAGGTTGTTTCTTTTTCTACGAAAGACTTTATATCTCCAGCCCTAAAAAGTATGACATTTGAGGCAGAGAAAGTTGCGAATGGTACAGCAGCAGCAAGAATGCTATCAATGAAAAGCTTCATCGAATACTTGCACAAACGCATCCACACGAGTTTTACTGATACTGACACTGTGCTTAATTATAAAAATACGATGAGGAACTTAAGCTTAGAAATCAAAAAAGCTAAAACCGAAAATAAGAAAGTCATTGATATCGATAAACCTATTTTTGATGAGGAAGTTTTAGAGGCTTTATTTGATATGATTCAAGTTGGTAATCCTGAGAATCCGTTCAAATCAGGGCAAATAAGAAATCGAATCATCATTGATACTATTTTCGACACTGGCATACGTCGAGGAGCTCTTCTCCAAACTAAAATCACTGATTTGCGTGATGAAAATATTGAACGAATCGTTATCGAAAATCGCGTTAATAGAGATGACATAAGACAGCACCGCCCTACACAAAAAAGTCAGTCTGGTCAGGTAGCAATCGAACCCGAAATTATGCTCAACATCAAAAAATACATCGAAGAAGAGAGGGTTAAATACCCAATGTCAGAGAACCATGATTTTATTTTAATTTCTGAATGGGGAACCACGGCTGGTCAGCCACTTTCGATAACTGGGTTTAATTACATATTTGAAGTACTTTCAAAAGCCATTTCTAAAAAATTAGGCCGAAAGGTGACGATTGGACCACATCAAATCCGACACCACTGGAACCAAAAGTTCAGTGAGGATACTGAGGCTGCAGGGTTATCGAATACTGAAACCGATAGACTACGCAAAGATCAGATGACTTGGAGTGCGAAGTCAGAAATGGCTGAAGTTTATAATGTTAGGCATTCACTCAAGAAAGTGAGAGATATCAAGCAGCGCTACCAAAACAAAATGTATTTTGGAGATTAAGTCGTTATGCCATTGAAGCAAGTAATAAAACTAAGGGAAGAGCTTTATCTTCCGCGTACAGCTAAAAACAAAGCGTTTGAGTTTATCCCTGCTGCACTTGAATGGCAACTCGATATCAAATGGAAAGAAAATTTGTCCTTTATTCATGATGCTCCAATCTCACTAGAACAAAAAGAAGACATGATTTCGTTTCTGGCTTTTCGAGCAATTCATTTTGTCAGAGGTTCTTTTATAAAAAACATTCAAGTACTAAAACTAATTCTAAATAATACAATTGATTCATACACCCCTAAAGATTTCGAAGAGGCTTTTGATAAGTATGCTCCAGATAGCTACAAAAGCGGATTCAAAACAGCAATAAGAAAGTACATAAATCAAAGTGGGGAGTTTCAAAGTCAAGCACTCAATGTATTTTATCTCAACCAATGCGAAAGCTATAAACCAGCCTCGGTTTCACGAAAGCATCTAGATCCAGAGGTAGGAGCACATACCTCAACGGAATTTGACTCAATAATGGAGGGAATGCGGCTCCTGACTCAAAAAATGAATCAGGTATTAAATAAAGAGCGTCCTTTCTATGCAGAGCATGGAGATAGTTACGTTGCCTTTTTACAAGGCGGCATGCTCTGGGTTCTGATGATATCGATATTAAGAAGACCTATACAGCTACGCCAGATTAAAATGGGTGATTTCAGAACGGTCAATGGCGATTTTGATGCAGAATTCAACAATGCGGATATTCTCATGGACTACGATGAGCTAAAGCTGCAAACCTACCGAGCAAAAAATAGTTTACCTCCACGTACAGATTTAGATTTGGATTTACACTTGCTTAATCGCAAGCATAGTCAGCTTATCATGAAGTTCAGCATCAAGCTGTTTCAAGAGCAACTGTACAGACTGAACGAAAAAGGAATTACACTGACCGAATTAGAAAAGAAAGAACTGTTCAAACGATACCCGCTATTTCCATCATACAATGATCTTTTATGCTCAACGCAATTTGATTCCAAAGAAGATATTTTTAGCTATTTATCATCTGACACACTTGCGGGACATATAACAAAAGAGTCATTGGAATATGCAGCAACTACTGTTGCTAACGACATTTTAAGACCTGCGTATTTCTCTGAGCGAGTTCCTAATCCTAAAAAAAATGTTACAGGTAACAACCGTATCCGCCATACGGTACTGACTTCAATGGCGCGAGAAGGTGTCGATGCTCACACATTAGCTGCAATTACTGGTGTTAGTGTCAGTACCGTTAGATTTTACGTTGATATGACGCCAGATGAGCGGCTTTGGATTGATGAAACATTAGGAAAAAACGCAGCGTTAGCTGATTTTGGTAAAGTACGTATTCAAGACCAAATGAACAATGACGATGACGTGGCATTTAATGAATATGGGGAAGCTTTTGGGGCTCATGAAGAGAGTACAAGGTGCTCTGGCTGTAGAGAAGTGCTTCCTGTGCCTTTAAGTTGCTATGGTTGTGATAATTTTAATGCATTTAGCAATGCAGATCACCAATCAGAACTAAATAGAGCCACTAAGAAATATGAATATAACATAAAAAATGGTCAGTCGGAACAGTCCTTAAAGCGTCTTAAGAAAGCTATTGACTACATTGCTATTACGATTAAAAAGTGCCAACAATACAAGCAAGTAGAGTTAGGAAAGCATGATTAATCGATACCTTAACAAGCTCATTAAAGACTTTAAGAATGCTAAATGGGATTCTCGAATAAAGAATCTTGATGGCAGTCCTTTCCCTAAAGTTTTGAGTAATAAATTGGAGATAAAACCCACTAATGACAAATCTAACGTTTTAATATTTCACAATACACACAATACTGACCAGAAAGTATACCCAAAAACCAAGTTAAAGCGATCATGGTTAATACCTAATGAAACCAAAATGGCTTTGGCACTATTCCTAAACCATAAGTTGCAGTCGTGCAATATTGATACTGTTGTAAGTGCATCTCGGAGAGTAATGGGTTCCCTTACACTTTTGAACCTTCAACCACATGAGTTAACTCAAAATAATTACTCTCGAATCATAGAGAATAGTTCCTCTAAAACTAATCTCGCACGTTTTAATGCGTTTATTAACTGGTGCGTAAAAAATGAGTATTGTGAGCTAATTAGACCACAAGCAATCTCGGATGGTGGAATATATGATGGACATAAACGTCGATTAAAAAAATTACCCGATGTATCAAGCGTGCTCGCTCTGGGCGATATTTTTTGTCAAACCATCCCTACGGATCGAACATTATGGGATACCTCACCTAATACAAGTCAAGCGAATGCACTAATGTCGATTTATTCAGCTCTCTGCCTAGCTTCTCCAAACCGAATGTGTGCTGAGGTTATTACACTTCAAAAGCAAGAGCTTCTAAAGTTCCAAACTAAAGATAAGGAAGGCAACGATGTAACCCTGCACTCCCTAATGTGGCAAGGGAGTAAAAATTACAAGGATAACGAGAACCACGTGGGCTCATGGATTGCTGAACAACTTGAACGTGGAATAGAATATTTCGATTTAGTTACAGCACCTTATCGCATTTTAGCCGCTTTTTGGACAAATCAAAAAAGCACCATTAAGGAACTATTCCCTGTCATAAATGATTCTTTAACCGAGCGTTTAGATACAGCCAAACTAACATTGTCTGACACACCAAACTTTATACAACTTGGATACTTATTAGGCTTCTACCAAGGCGATACTTTTAAACTAAACATCGATGGACCCAATAAAAATAAATCCACGGTACACGTCTCAGAGTTTAGTGGCGATTTTAAGGTATTCTTCGGCCGAACCTCTGGGTTAGGTAAATTGCTCGGTTACAAACAGTTATCCTCAAACTCAAGCCTAATTACACAAACGAAGTTAAAATTCAGGAACTTCACAACAATTAATGAGCTTCAACAGTACATATACCAAATTATGACTCGTGACTGGCCAAGCTTTCCAGATTTATCCATGGGTGAAAGTCAAAACAAAACATTAATTTTAAATGCCATGTGGTGCTTAACAGGCTACTCGATAAATGGTGATGGTGGTTATTATCAACTAATCAAAGCAGATACAATCGTAGGATTAGTTCGCAAAAAATTAACTCAGGGTAATTTATTCAAAGACTTTAACTTCTCTGTACGCTTAAAAGTTACACCTCACAATTTACGACACTTCATCAATCATAATGGGTATATCAATGGGGTTCCTGACTACATTCTCAACATGTGGTCTGGGCGTCAAGACTCCGAGCATTTAATTCACTATATCCATGAAAGCGAAGAGGATAAATTGGCTCGTATCCCAATGGTGACTGAGCAAATTAAAGTGGAAAACATCACTGTAACTTCAGAGCAAGAGTACGCCAAGCAACGAAGGCTAGTAGACGGCGCTACTAGTAGAACCTCTGTAGGCTTCTGTAGCAAAGATTTACGCTACTCGCCATGCACTTACCTTTCTGAATTTGAAACGCAATGCACCTTCTGTGAGAATTCTTGTCATGTTGCTCATGATGAAGCAGGCATAAGGGTATTAGAAGATGATTACGAGATTCAATGTGGACGTTTGATTTCTCATCTATCGTCGCCCAAGAAAAACAATAAGAATCAAAAGCAATGGTTCAAAATGCATAAGGCAAATACTTACTTGTTACATCAACTAATAGACACTCTGAAAGATAAGTCTATTCGCCCTGGTTCAGTAGTGCGAGTTATCACCGATGTGCAGCAAATACGCATTGCAGACTTAACCACAAAATCCATATCAAACAGAAAACTACAACTTGATATTATGGATGAAGAAATTCAAGAAGGTTTAAGCCTCCTTGAATACAAGAAAGAAAAAACACAAAGAGACAAAGAAACGGATGCATTCTTAGATAAACTGTGGGGAGATCTATAATGGCAAAACCAAGTTTGAGCATGAGTGATGTTCGAAAAGTAGAAAAGACATTAATCACATGGCAAGGCAAATTAGGTTGGGAGACTTTGGTTAAGCACCTTAAAGAAAGCCACGGCATCACGACCACTCGCCAAACTTTATGTACGTATAAGTCTATTGCAGGTGGGTTCGCCGACGCAAAAGATCGCCTTAGAGGGATACCTAAAGCGGTTAAAAAGAGTCCAAACGTAACTCTCAAACAAGCAGAATTAATTCAGACAATTGATGAACTGAGACTCGATAATGGGAACCTAGAAAAGCAAAATGCGCTACTCAAAGGTATGCTAAATGCAATCAATTGCGAGTCAGAAACAAACCCAGTGTTAAAAGAGGTACTTAGAACTGTAAGATCTAAGTATTTGAGTAGTAAAAAGCAATAAATCCAACCCAGGACAAAGCTAATAGCACCCAAGGTAGAACGGAAGTTTTTGTTTCAGTAACTTGTAACTCAACACTATCCATTTTATCTTTCGCTCTGGCTTTACTGTGAGCCTCTTGCTTTTTCGCTTTATCCGCAGCCCTTGCTTTAACTTTTTGCTGCTTCTTGTAGAGGGTAATCCCTTTTTCAATCCCTTGGGCAATAAGCTGCGTTTCAGCCTTTTTTTGACCAGGGCGCTGAGTTGCTTTCGCTATCTGAATTGCTTCTTCAACTGTTTTTTCTGAAGGTTTAATGTCTGATTTATTTCGCATGAATAACTTCCTTTTGTCCACCACATCGTAACCCAATATGATACAAGACCATAGTGTTCAAAAAGATACAGATATCGTAGAACAATATAGTTATGGCAAACTTGCTTAGACTTGCGCAATCTTGTTCAATCTAAACGACCCGTAAAAACTTACTCACATTTAAGCAACGGCTTCATATTCAACTTAGTGATAGGATCACAAGCCTATGGCCCTATAGCTGATTGCATAGCCTTCTAACCTCACCTTTGCTTGCTCTCCCTTAGTGCAGATCAATATCTAGCAAGGTTTTGGACAAAACCTTCTTAGAGTTTTTACGTAAATTAACGAATCATGGATTACGTCTGAATCGTAAAATAACCCCTAGTATGTTACATTGGGAAGAGTTCTTTTAATAATAACGCTAACCCTTTTCCTTGATTGTCCGTACTCGTCAAACGATCAGCGGAGTTTTGTACTTTCTCGCTAGCATTTAGCATCGCGACACCACAACCCGCCATAGAAAGCATTGAAACATCGTTGAAATTGTCCCCGATCGCAACAGTTCCATTCATATCAAGCGACATATTTGATGCATAGTCCAGTAGCGCTCGGCCTTTACTGTGTCCTTTAATGGCTAAATCAATTCGGTTGTTTCCTGAAATAGAACCAGAAAAATGAGTGGTGACCAGCTCTTCTTGCAAAAACTGGTTGAAGTTATTCGTGCTGCCTTGAACCACAAACTTCCAAATACATTCCGCTCTTTGCTGTTCTTGAACTAGGTTTTCCACAAAGTAAATATTAGGTCGTTTATCGATGGGATAACTATCAGCCCATTGTTTTAGAGGTAAGATATATGGCATAGGGTCTTGGTCCCAAACCGCCATACCCGAATCAGTGTACATCACTATTTTTAAGTCATAGTCAAAAGTGAGTTGCAGGAACGCATTAGCCAAAGTTGGGGGAATTGGTGTCCCGCTTTCAACCTGCTGATTTAAATAGTTGTATTGATAAACACCGTTGCAACAGATAATCGGCAAGGTAACACCCAATTGGTCATAATAAGGTTTTGCTGCTGTATGGTGGCGACCTGTAACGACCACAATATGATATTTATCTACAATTTTTTGAACATAGTCTCTCACCCAAGGGTTTAAAGTATGATCATTTCTGAGTGCCGTACCATCAAGGTCTAAAGCGAGCAATTGGTAATTCATGCGATATGCCGAGTTTATTATGTGGAAAAGCAAGAAATTTTCTTGCGCGACTAAGTGATTTGCTTTCTATAAAGCTTAGGGCTAACACCAGACTTGCGTTTAAAGACTCGTGAAAAATAGAGGGGATCGGTATAGCCGACAACCCTGCCTATCCTGTTAACCGAATAGTTGGTGGTCACCAAGAGTTGCTTAGCTCGGCTGACTCGTTGATCGTCTCGCCATTGAGTAATCGTCATACCAACTTCATCACGAAATAGGTGACCTAAACGTGAAGCGGATAAACAAGTGAAATCCGCAATGTCTTCTAGAGAGAAACTTTGACTTAAATTTTGTGTCATATAGTTCATCGCCTCAATCACACGTGGGTCGAGAGGTTTATTGACGACATCTGGCTGGATACTTTTACAGCGAATAATCAGTTGTTCAAGAAGGTTGATCGCTAAATCATCGCGATAAGGCATATCGGATTTAGAAATATATTCTATATCGATAAATAGCTTCTCTAGCATTGAAACCGTGCTGCTTTCTATTCCCTTGGTTAGATATACCCCTTTATGCTGTTCGTGCCAGCAAAGCCACTCGTTCCAAAATGCACGTGGACGAAAATAAATCCATCGGTGGAACCAAGAGGCATTGTCTTCTTTGCGATGATAAAAGTGAGTCGTACTCGGTGGAAAGAGCAGTAAGTCACCCGCTTTTACATCGAAAGCCTCATCACCATGGAAAATAGTACCCTCTCCTTGGCTGGTGAGGTTAATAATGAAACCTTTCATACCATTTGGTCGATCAATGACAAAATCTAGCTCATCTCCTTCAATAATAGGAGTGAGGCCAGCCACAAGGTGAGCGTCAAAGTTATACCCGGGCTTTAATGGATCATTGTTTTGCATGCGTTATCTACATTGAGGTTTATGTCAGTTTATTCTGGCTACAATAAAGTGTCACCGTGATTCCTCACAGTTTATCCAGAATAATCCACTGTTTAGCAGAAAACGCTTCTCTGAAAAAATCGGTCTTCTCCGTTTTGGATAGAAAGTCACTCGGCAGACCGTCTCTTCTATGTTGCCAAGGGAAGTGAGGTTTAGGGGTTGCTTCCTTATCAATAGGGCGCGGTAGATGTTGGATTTCGTGGCGGATATCTAAACGTGTAGGTACGCTATTGCGCGCTAGGTATTCAATCACCAGTGCATCGCCCGAAAAATGGTAATTCATGTTAATCGACAACGTTTCTGAATGTTGCACCTGACACCACTGCTCTAGCCGATCCGTTTTGTGACGAAACTTCCAGTTAGCTTCCGATACAGAAATCAGGTTTCCGTTATTCATAACCTCAATAACACCAACATAATGAGTTTCACCATCGTATTGAAGTTCAAAACTCGTGGGGTGCGCACTGGCGAGCTTAAGTACCCAGCATGATTTATCCAATTGATAAATTGGAGTAGTAACTACATCTGTATCATTCACAAGTAGGCTCCAAAGTGCTCCCCTCAGGGAGCACGTTCATTGGGTACATTAACAACGGTAGTAAACCCCGTTGTTACGAAGGTCTTGTTTAAATTGACGTAGGTTGGTGTTGTTATCAATAACAACCATTTCAATACCCAGGATCTCTGCGTAGTCAGCAAGCATTGGCAATGTTACCGCTTGGCTATATACCGAGTGGTGTGCTGCGCCAGCATGAATCCAAGCTGCCGCCGCGATATTTAGATTCGGTTGTGGTTCCCACAGAGCATGTGCGACTGGTAGGTGCGGCAGTGATTGTGGTGGCGTTACTGTATCTAATAAGTTCACCACCATTCTGAAGCGGTCACCAAGGTCAATGATGGAGACATTGAGTGCTTCGCCAGACGCGCCGCTAAAAATCAATCGTGGAATATCACAACGGCAACCGATAGTATGACGGTGGATTTCCAGTTTTGGTTTTGCAGCAGCAATCGACGGACAAACCTCTAACATGTGCGCGCCAAGTACCTGGCCTTTACCTCCAAAGTTATAGGTGTAGTCTTCCATGAAAGACGTACCGCCTTCTTTACCTTGCGCCATGACCTTCATAATATGAGTCATCGCTGCGGTTTTCCAGTCGCCTTCGCCACCATAACCAAAGCCTTTGCTCATCAAGCGCTGTGTTGCTAAGCCCGGAAGATTTGTGATGCCAGTTAGGTTTTCAAATGTGTTTGTGAAAGCAGTTGCTCCGACTGACGTCAAGAACGACTCCATACCGAGTTCTAAGCGCGCCTCTTGAACCATTAGTTTTTTCAGCTCAGCATCGCTGAATAGCTCTGGAGACATTTCGTATGTTGAGGCGTATTCATCCAACAGGCTGTTTACGTCAGCTTCAGAAACTGAATTCACCACATCGCTCAACTCGCCGAGTCCGTAGGCATTGACTTCGTAACCAAACTGAATCTGCGCAGAAACTTTGTTGCCTTCTGTGACCGCTACTTGACGCATGTTGTCACCAAAGCGTGCGACCTTCAGTTGTTGACCCGCGTTCACACCGATTGCAGCACGGCACCAATCATCAACGTCTTTATGCACTTGCTCGTCTTGCCAGTGACCTACGACGACTTTACGTTCAATGTTAAGACGCGTGCCGATGAAACCAAACTCACGACAACCGTGCGCACTTTGGTTTAGGTTCATGAAATTCATATCGATTTCATCCCACGGCAGTGCTGCGTTGAATTGGGTGTGAAGGTGTAAAAATGGTTTGTTGAGCTGTGTTAGGCCAGCAATCCACATTTTTGCTGGAGAGAACGTATGCATCCACAACATCAAACCGACACAGTCAGGGTCGTTATTGGCTGCACGGCATACCGCTAGGATTTCGTCAGGTGTTTTTACCGTCCCTTTATTTGCGATAGAAACCGAGATGCTTTCAGCCGCATTAAGTCCAGCAACAATTTCTTCGCTGTTGTTGGCAACACTTTCTAGTACTTTGGGGCCGTAAAGGTGCTGAGAGCCTGTTACAAACCATACTTGTTTTTCATTGAAAGCTTTCATCTTGTGTCCTTATTTTTTGGTTTGACCGTAGTAGGCGTTGGCGCCGTGCTTACGTAAATAGTGTTTATCGAGAAGAGCTGGATTTATTGTGCTGACGTTAGCGTTGATTTGCAGGGTTTGCAGTGCCATACCTGCAACAACCTCAACCACAACTGCGTTGTGAACCGCCTGATGGGGATCTTTGCCCCAAGTGAACGGCGCATGCTCTTTAACAAGAATCCCAGGTGACGCCATGACATCAGAATCACCGATGGTTTCGACAATGACCTTGCCAGTATTGAGCTCATAATCCGTCGCAATCTCTTCATCACTTAATGCGCGTGCACATGCAATTGGTCCGTAGAAATAATCTGCATGCGTTGTACCTAGAGCTGGAATAGCTTTACCTGCCTGAGCCCACGCTGTTGCTTGTGGTGAATGGGTATGGACGATGCCACCGATTTCTGGGTACTGACGATAAAGCTCCAGATGTGTAGTGGTATCGGACGATGGATTAAGATCGCCTTCGACAATTTGCCCTTGCAAGTCAACAACCACCATATTTTCTGCACAGAGATCGCTGTATTCCACCCCGCTTGGTTTGATGACTACGAGCCCAGATTCGCGATCAATCCCTGAGACATTCCCCCAAGTGAAGGTCACGAGGTTATGGCGTTCCAAATCGAGATTGGCTTGCCATACTTGATGACGAAGTGCTTTGAGCCTGTCAGATAGTGACGACACTTCATTCAAAATGCTTTGTTCAGGCATCTTTTCGCTCCTGCTTTTGATGGAATTCCGCAATTTGCTCCATATGTTGACCAAATTGGCGATAAGTATCGTAGCGCTGCGCGCGCAGTTCTTGAACGCCTGGATTTGGTTGGTATGTTTGACGGACAGGGCTTGCCATGACGGCTTGCGCTGCATTGGTATCTTGGTAAACACCAGCGGCAACCGCGGCAAATATCGCTGCACCGAGAGCACAACACTGATCAGATTCGACAACGATGATCTCGCGACCAATCACATCAGCACACATTTGCATTACGTAAGGTGATTTTTGGGCGATGCCGCCAATAGCAATGACGCGCTCTACGTTGACATCTTGATCGATGAAACAATCAACGATAGCTTTAGCGCCGTGTGCGGTAGATTCAACTAAGGCTGAGAAAATCGCGGGTGAAGCACTGCCAAGGTTTAAGTCGCAAATTGCACCTTTTAGGCGTTGATTGGCGTAAGGCGTTCTTCGTCCATTGAGCCAGTCCATGGCCACTGGTGTGTATTGATCGATCCCTTGCTGTGCAGCGGCATCTGACAACATTGGCAGTAGCTCAGAAGCAATTTCGTCTGCTGTTTTAGCGAAGTCTGGATGTTTCTCCGCATAAGCTTGCAATGGCCACATCAGGACATTTTTGAACCACGCATACATGTCACCAAAAGCAGATTGACCAGCTTCTAGAGCGAGCAGGTTAGGCATCGCACTGCCTTCTACTTGGCCGCAGATGCCGTGAATTGTGCGGTCGCCCACTTGGTCAGCGTCAACCATGAGAATGTCACAGGTTGAAGTGCCGATAACTTTCACTAAATCATTGGCACCTGCACCCGCACCAACGGCGCCCATGTGACAGTCAAATTCACCAATCGCAATGGCGATACCTTCTGGCAGCCCTAATTTTTCTGCCCAGCCTTGAGACAGGTAACCAGCAGCTTGATCCGAAGTAAACACTTCGGTAAACATGCGTTCACGCATGCCATCCAAAGTTGGTGAAATTGCACTTAAAAACTCTTGGTCTGGCAAACCACTCCAGCTGTCGTGCCACATTGCCTTGTGTCCTGCCGCACAAATGCCGCGCCGCAGTTTTTCTGGATGCTGAGTTTCTGCCAAAGTTGCTGGAATCCAGTCACAGAGTTCAACCCAACTATAAGCTCGTTCGGCGACTTTATCGTCCTGTTCGCTTACCCATGCAGCTTTTGCCCAGAACCACTCAGATGAATAAATTCCACCGATGTAGCGTGTGTAATCGGTAAACTGGCCTGAATGTGCAAGCTCGTTAATCAGATCCGCTTTGGTCACTGATGTGTGGTCTTTCCACAGCACAAACATCGCATTTGGATTGTTTTCGAATTCGGGTAATAGCGCGAGAATGGTACCGTTCTCATCAACTGGAGCTGGTGTTGACCCAGTTGTGTCAACGCCGATACCAACAACTGAAGCCGCAATTGATGCTGGAACCGTGGTTAGCACTTCTTGAATTGCGCTAGTCATTGCATCTAAATAATCTTGCGGGTGATGTCGGAACTGCGATTGAGCTGGCTGGCAGTAAAGCCCTTTCATCCATCTGGGGTAGTAAACGACAGAAGAGGAAACTTCTTGGCCTGTTACTGCATTTACGATAAGAGCACGTACGGAATCCGATCCGAAATCCAAACCAATTACATGCTGCTGTGTGTTCAATGTATCCATGACAACTCCAACGTTTGGTCAGCAAATTAAATCTACATAAAGTTATAGCTAGAGCTTGCCATTTATCCCATAAAGAACACCGCTATATTCATGGACAAAAACGTCGAGCGTGATGTTTTGTGGTACTTGCATCAAATTATTGAAGGTGTTTACTTTTTGCTCAAAAAAGATAAATTTTAACGTTTGCCACGCTCTAATCGTGATTTATTCTCATAATGGAGAATGATTGGGAACTGTGTCATATCCTCTGTGGCTATATGAATGGACAAAATTGCTATATTTTTTGCTGTGATTCTCGTCACTAATAATCTTGTCTGAATGCTCAAATATGTATAGCGAACACTCACCTCTACCAGTGGATGGATAACAATGAAACTAAAAAAACTACTCACAATTGCAGCTCTATCTGGCATGACAATGCTCAGCGCGTCTGCTAACGCATTTTTCGGCTCAGATGATGGAATGAGACTTGGCTACCTAGTTAAACAACCTGAAGAACCTTGGTTCCAAACCGAATGGTCGTTTGCAGAAAAAGCCGGTAAGGATCTCGGCTTTGAAGTGGTTAAGATGGCAGTGCCTGATGGCGAAAAAACCCTAAACGCTATAGATACGCTAGCAGCGCAAGGGGCGAAAGGTTTCGTGATCTGTACTCCAGATCCGAAATTAGGTCCTGCGATTATGGCAAAAGCAAAAAGCTATGATCTGAAAGTGGTTACCGTGGATGACCAATTCCTTAACGCGAAAGGCGAGCCGATGACAAATGTCCCTCTTGTCATGATGGCGGCTACCGCAATCGGCGAACGCCAAGGTAACGAACTATACAAAGAGATGCAGAAACGTAACTGGGATGCTTCTACAACAGGTGTCATGGCAATTACAGCCGATGAGCTTGATACAGCACGTCGCCGTGTAGATGGTTCTATTTCTGCCCTAAAAGCTGCTGGTTTCCCTGAAGGGCAAATCTATCGTGTACCAACCAAAACCAATGACATTCCTGGTGCATTGGATGCAGCAAACTCACTGCTGGTTCAATACCCAGATGTCAAGCAATGGCTTGTGGTTGGCATGAACGATAACACCGTGCTTGGCGGCATCCGCGCGACGGAAGGTCAAGGCTTTGGTGCTGACAATGTCATCGGTATCGGTATCAACGGCGTAGATGCAGTGAACGAACTGGCAAAATCTCAACCAACAGGTTTTTATGGTTCATTACTACCTAGCCCGGACGTTCATGGCTACAAGAGTATCGAATCGCTTTACAAGTGGGTTAAAGAAGACGTTGAGCCAGAGAAGTTTGTTGAGGTTACTGACGTTGTTCTTATTACACGTGAAAACTTCAAAGACGAACTAGCTAAAAAAGGGCTATAAGCTCAACTTGGGTGACGGCTGCTTTGGCCGTCGCCAACTGATTTAACGGAGAGAATGTCATGGCGAAGTCCCCCTCTTACCTAGAGTTTCGAAATATCTCGAAGCACTTTCCAGGTGTTAAAGCCTTGAACAACGTTAGCTTTCGCGCGGATGCGGGGAGTGTTCACGCTTTAATGGGTGAAAACGGTGCTGGTAAATCGACTCTACTCAAAACTTTAAGTGGTTTTCACCAGCCTACCGAAGGCCACATCGCTATTGATGGTAAAGAAGTCGCTCTAAACTCCACCAATGATGCTCTTGATTACGGCATCGCGATTATTTATCAAGAGCTCAACTTAGTACCTGAGCTTACGGTTGCTGAAAATATTTACCTTGGTCAATTACCGACAAAAGGAGGCCGAGTGGATACTGAAACTCTTAATAACAATGCACGTGTTCAGTTAGAGCGTTTAGGTGAAACATTTGACCCTTCTTGCCAACTAAAAGAGCTGTCCATTGGTCAATGGCAAATGGTTGAAATTGCAAAAGCGCTCAGCCGCAATGCACAAATTATTGCTTTTGATGAGCCTACAAGTAGCTTGTCACAGCGTGAAATTCAGAATCTATTCAAGGTAATACGCGAATTGCGAGACTCTGGAAAGATTATCATGTACGTGTCACACCGTATGGAAGAAATTTTCGACTTGTGTGATGCCATCACCATCTTTAAAGATGGTCAACATGTGCAGTCCTTCCACGATATGTCGGAGCTGACTCATGACCGCTTGGTTGAACTGATGGTTGGCCGTGAAATCAACGACATCTATAACTACCGTTCTCGTGAACTAGGTAAAAGTGGCCTGCGTTTGGAAAATTTCGAAGGGCCAGGTCTCACTGCACCAGTTTCTTTGGATATCAAGCAAGGCGAGATACTGGGTCTATTTGGTCTCGTCGGGGCCGGTCGAACTGAACTGACGCGTCTTATTTTTGGTGCTGATAAGAAGACAGCCGGTGACCTTTATTTACATGACGTGAAAATTGGCATTAAAACACCGCAAGATGCGATAAGAGCAGGTATTACTCTTTGTTCTGAAGACCGTAAAGCGGATGGCATCGTTCCTATTATGTCGGTGCAAGAAAACACTAATATCAGCGCTCGTCCTTGGAATTTAAAACTTAAGAGTTTGATTAACTTTGAATGGGAAAATGCAAACGCGGCTAAGCAAAAAGAAGCGCTGAATGTCAAAGCGTCTTCATTGGAGCAACCCATTGGCAAGTTATCTGGCGGTAACCAGCAAAAAGTGATTCTTGGACGTTGGTTATCAACAGCAATGAGCGTTATTTTGTTGGATGAGCCGACTCGTGGTATCGATGTGGGTGCCAAATCTGAGATTTACGAACTGATTTTTAAGCTGGCAGAAAACGGAGTAACCGTACTCGTCGTTTCCAGCGATTTACCGGAAGTGTTGGGCATCTCTGACCGTGTTCTTGTGATGAAAGAAGGTGAGGTCACCGGTGAACTACAACGCGACGAATTTGATGAACAAACAGCGCTTCGTCTGGCAATGCTAGATAAAGAAGAGTCAGCTGCCGCTTAAAACTAAGGAATATCATTATGTCTGTAACAACCTCTACAAAAGTACTAGAAGAAAAGGGCGCTAAGCGTTCATGGAATTTTGCTGGGATTTGGGACCGATTCGGTATGCTGATGGTGTTCGCGGGTCTATTTTTATTGTGTGTGTTTTTCGTACCTTACTTTGCTACTTTCATCAACATGAAAGGTCTTGGCTTAGCCATTTCAATGAGTGGGATGGTAGCGTGTGCAATGCTATTCTGTTTGGCATGTGGCGATCTTGACTTATCCGTTGCTTCCATCATAGCTTGCTCTGGTGTTGTCACTGCCGTTGCAATCAATGCCACTGGCAGTGTTGTTCTTGGTGTGGGTGCTGGACTGTTGTCTGGAGTTGCTTTTGGTTTGCTTAATGGCTTTGTGATTGCCAAACTGCAAATTAACGCCTTGATAACCACTCTGGCGACAATGCAAATTGCACGTGGTCTCGGCTACATTATCTCTGATGGTAAAGCCGTCGGTATCACAGAAGAGAAGTGGCCCCCTATTTTCGGACATGACTTTAAGTGATTGATCTGTTTTGATAGTACACAGAATGACTGGAACAGATTATGACTAGAAAACGTAGAAACCACTCACCTGAGTTTAAAGCTAAGGTGGCACTTGCTGCCGCTAAAGGTGATAAAACTGTCGCTGAACTAGCGCAGAAGTATAATTTACACGCCAACCAAATATCGACTTGGAAGAAGGAGTTGCTTGAAAATGCAGCAATCATCTTTGCTTCTGAAAGTCAGCTAGGCAAAGACAACACTGAAGAAGTCGATAAACTCCATGCGAAGATCGGTCAATTGACCATGGAAAATGATTTTTTGGCGAAAGTGCTCGGTCGTTAGATCGGGCACAGCGAAAGAGTTCGCTGGATAAATCCACCCAATTACCGATAAAACGTCAGTGTGAGCTACTCAATATTGCTCGCTCTACGGCTTATTATCAGCCGATAGGACTCTCAACCGAAGAGATTGAGTTGCGTCGTATGATTGACGAAATTCACCTCCAGTATCCGTTCATGGGCAGCAGACGCATTCGAACTGAACTGCTCAAGAAAGGTCATAAGGTTAATCGTAAACGTATCGTTCGGATCATGCGTGATATGGGCATTGGGGCGATTTATCCCAAGCCTAGAACGACCATTGGAAACAAAGCGCACAAGGTTTATCCCTACCTATTGCGTGATATCGAAGTCACCTACCCAAATCAAGCGTGGGCTATTGATATCACCTATATACCAATGGCTAAGGGCTTCTTGTATTTAGTTGCTATTATCGACTGGTTTAGCCGTAAGGTTTTATCTTGGCGCTTATCAAATACGATGGATACAAGCTTCTGTCTTGAAGCACTTGAGGAGGCACTTCAACACTATGGGCCACCTGATATTTTCAACTCTGATCAAGGGAGTCAGTTTACGAGCACAGAGTTCACTCAAGCCCTGCTCGACCGTGGGATACGGATCAGCATGGATGGCAAGGGCCGCTGGGTGGACAATGTTTTTATCGAAAGACTTTGGCGAAGCTTAAAGTATGAGGAGGTTTACCTAAAGGCTTACACCACGCCCCGAGAAGCAGAGCTTGAAATCGGAAACTACATGGTGTTTTATAATGAAGAGCGTAACCATCAAGGACTCAATAACCTCACCCCTGATGAAGCTTACTTCGGTAGGCAGAGATACGCTGCATAAGCTGGATCAACCACTTAAGGAATTAGCTTATGTGTCCAACCATTGGGGTCCATTTCTGACCTTTTTAAAGGTTTGTCTAGAGTCAGGCTATTGTTTTTCTATGTCTGTTAATAGCCACTATGCGCATAGTGCAGGATTAGTAAAATTTGGTCAAAGAACAGCTATCTGAAATGTTACATGCGAAAGCTTTAAGGCACTTTGAAGTTAGCAAAGTGCCGACTGTAACAAACCTGGAAAGAATGTATGGTACTCCCGTTTTTTCAAGTGAAAAATCCAAATACCAGATTTATCAACACACAATCTTCATCATCACTTAATACCGCCATAGAATATCCCTCGCAATAAGTTCAACAAGTTATAAACGATGCAAGAAGAAGCTATAGAACAAAGTGAAAATACAGCGTCTCCGGTTGAGAGCGCATTGGTGTCGTGACTACAACGTTGTAAAGATGCTCGTGATGGTCATTATAAGAGAGCAGAGAAGCTCTTCGATTTGTCGCAACTCCTTGGCTACGTGCTCATCTATTCAACTATATTTGTTACAGCTTTTTCGTTTTTCACCCACAACCCTGAACAAGTTTTGTTTTGGTGCATTACTAAACAACACATTGTCATTTTCATTGGGTGTATCGCAGCGGTAATCTCAGGAATAGTGAGCCAAGCTAGATTCGGAGAAAGGGCTGAAATGCATCGTTCATCAGGAGCTCGCTACGCTAACTTGGCTCGGGATATCGAAGAGCTACAACTCAAACAAAAGATGGGGCTACTGCAGAACAGTGAGCTGTCTACTCACATTAACTCAGTTATTAAAGAGTGGAATAACCTGTCAGAAGATTCGTTGTTGACTCCACACAACCCAACTCGAACAAACCAATATGGTCACGTTTTGGTAACGTTATTTTTCATCATAATGTTTTTCTCCGTGGCAGCCTGACACTGATTACAGTGCATTATATTTCGCCAAACTTGCACACAGAACGCAAACATCGACAGATGATATTGAAGTGATCATCAGCGATATGAACCAAGGAACATTTAGGGCCGTAGACTCAATGAATAAGAGCAAACAAAGTGCATACAGTACTATGACGCTTTCAAAAGATGCAGAACAAGCACTACTTTCTATATCAGAGTCAATGTCACTAATTAATGAGAGAAATCATTCTATTGCAACAGCATCCGAGGAGCAATCATTGGTAGCAAAAGAAGTTGATAGAAACTTAATTAGCATTCGCGATTTATCTATGCAAACAGCTGCATCTAGCAATCAAACCAACTCATCAAGTCAAGAGCTATCTAAGCTAGCTATTGCGTTAAATGCCTTGATAGCTGACTTTAAAGTATAGCGCTACAAGGCCAAGTAGAATCATACACACAATTCAAATTGTTATATCGTTGGTAAAATACGGTCTCAAACGGTGATTTTTACACAAAAAGTCTCTTCCATTCTGTGAGAGACTTTTTAAATTTAACCCTTACTCTAGTTCGGCATGTTGCGGGCTTAGTTGAAGATACTAAGGTCGACATTAAGAGGCCTTGTTGCATAATTCAGCGAGAGGCCAAACCGTCTAACGAGGCAGCTCAGAACAAAGTAAGTTTTCAACGATCTTAGCTTTAGAAAAGCGAGGAATTCCTACTAGGTCTTTAAATTAAGAATTTATTACGCAAAATTTGAGAGCTATTAAGAACAGTCAAATAATAATCAACTTTATTTGGTTAACCGTCCTCTAATCTAATCACTAGTCATGACTTTCGTTTAAACGGCAGAAAATTACATATCACTTCCCCACTAGACCTATGTCTTACTTTTGCACAATCTATGGAGCTTGTACTCTTATCGTATATACAATTGAACGATGACTCCGCTATATAGCATCCTTTTCACACCTGTTTTTAGGTCAGATTGAAAGTGATGATGACATTTTAAACGTAGCGTTTGCCCTTAATAAATCAAGCTTCAACCATATCGCTGAGACAGCACAGTTACGGATTTATCTTTTTGATGGTGCCGATAGCTATTCCAAAACGGATAGTGCCTTTTCATTAGACGACTTGATAAATCACGTTCTGCCTAATCGAATTTCATAAAATCGTGAACTTTTCTCTTTGTTGTTCTTTTCCCAGATTGAACTATGCCAGCGTTTGCAAGCTGGCTTTACTTAGTAACTTACCTGTTTCACTTATAGACTTCAACAAGACCAGCGCCATCTTTGGCTTGGCACACGTAGATGGATTCTTTTAAGCCTGTAGCCGCTTGGTATTTCGCTGCAATGGTCACTTTCACCTCATCAACCAGTGCGGGAGGAACCAGTGCCACGACGCAGCCACCAAAGCCACCGCCGGTCATGCGCACACCGCCTTGGTCACCAATCACCTCTTTGACTATCTCCACCAACGTATCGATCTCTTTTACCGTGATTTCGAAATCATCGCGCATTGAGGCATGAGACTCGGCCATCAGCTCGCCAATACGCTTCATGTCATGTGCTCGTAGCGCTTGCGCCGCTTCCACAGTACGATCGTTTTCTGTGATGACGTGACGGGCACGTTTTGCCACCATTTCATCCAACTCAGCCTCTTTCTCGTTGAACTGCTCAATCGTCACATCGCGCAGTGCTTTCACACCGAAAATACGCGCTGCTTCTTCACATTGCTGACGGCGCGAGTTGTATTCACTATCGACCAACCCCCGTTTTTTGTTCGAGTTGATGATCACGACGGCCATCTCTTCGGGCATAGAAACCGATTCCGTTTCTAGGCTACGGCAGTCCAATAGCATCGCGTGATTTTCACGCCCTTCTGCTGAAATCATTTGATCCATGATGCCACAATTACAACCGACGAATTCGTTCTCGGCTTGCTGACCGTTTAAGGCGATTTCCGCTTGGCTTATCTCAAGATTGAACAGCACTTTGAACGTCTGGCCGATCACCACTTCCAACGCCGCCGATGAGCTCAAACCCGCACCTTGAGGCACGTTACCGCTGACTGAAATATCCGCTCCCGTGAACGAGTAACCGCGAGCAAGAAGGCACTTCACCACACCGCGAATGTAGTTCGCCCACATTTTGTCTTGCTGGAAAGTAATGGCTTGCGTGATATCGAATTCGTCCACTGCATTACCGTTATCGACCGAGACCACACGCACGATATTGTCTTCGCGCTTTGCGGCTGCAACCACGGTTTGGTAGTTAATGGCACATGGCAATACAAAACCATCGTTGTAATCGGTGTGCTCACCAATCAGGTTCACACGACCAGGCGCTTGGATGATGTGGCTTGGCGCGTAACCCAGCACTTGTTCAAAAGCGGTTTTCACATTTTGGATAAGTTCAGACATAGAGACGTTCTCTTAAAACATTAATTTGATGTGGAACAGCGCGTTGAGCCTAACTTTCTATCGGTAACGTCGCGCTATCCCGTTATTCGGAATCAGTCCAATTTAAAGACTTAGCATTCTTTGTAGTGGACATCACTCACATCACGCAGACGCTGCGCCGCTTGCTCTGCGGTGAGATCGCGTTGGTTTTCTGCCAGCATCTCGTAGCCCACCATGAACTTGCGAATTGTCGCACTGCGCAGCAGTGGCGGATAGAAAAGTGCATGCAGCTGCCAGTGGTCGATGTCGGTGCCTTGGTCAAAAAACGGCGCGTAGTGCCAGCCCATTGAGTATGGGAATGAGCACTGGAATAAGTTGTCGTAACGGCTGGTCAGGTTCTTAATCGCTAGCGCTAAATCGTCTCGTTGCGCATCGCTGAGTTCGCTCATACGGCGAACGTGCGTTTTCGGCAGCAACATGGTTTCAAATGGCCACGCCGCCCAGTAAGGCACAACAGCCAACCAGTGTTCGGTTTCGACCACGATGCGTGAACCATCTTTTAGTTCCGCTTGCACGTAATCCACCAGCAAGTTGTTACCATGTTCTTGGTAGTACGCTTTTAGGTTGTGCTCTTTACGCTCAATTTCATTTGGTAAGAAGCTGTTCGCCCAGATTTGACCGTGCGGGTGCGGCTGAGAACAGCCCATGGTTTCGCCTTTGTTCTCGAACGCTTGAACCCAAACGTATTCCTTGCCGAGCTCTTCAATTTGTTCGTTCCAGGTCTCAATCACGCCGCGGATTTTTTCCACTGGCAGCTCAGGTAAGGTTTTGCTGTGATCTGGCGAGAAGCAAATCACTCGGCTCAAACCACGCACACCTTGGGTTTTGAATAGCGGATTATCTGACTCTGGCGCATCCGGTGAGTCCACCATCAAAGCAGCAAAATCATTCTTAAACACGTAGGTGCCTTGGTAATCTGGATTGACATCGCCAGAGATACGTTCGTTGGTTGGACAAAGGAAACACTTCTCATCATAACTTGGCAGTTCATCAATGGCTGGCTTCTCATCTGCGCCGCTCCAAGGACGTTTTGCACGATGAGGGGAAACCAAAACCCACTGCCCCGTGAGTGGATTAAAACGACGGTGTGGGTGATCTACAGGGTTAAACTCAACATTCGACATATGACTTACTCAACTCTTCAAAATTCTTCAAACTCAGCTTCCCAAAACCGTGAGAAGCGCGGATGACAACGCGGCGATTTCAATTACTCCGGGGAATAGCCATTGGGGTTGTTTGACTGCCAGTTCCACGTATCAGCGGTCATTTCAGCCACCGTGCGTGTTGCCTTCCAGCCAAGTTCACGCTCGGCTTTTTCTGTGCTCGCCCAGCATTCGGCAATGTCACCAGGGCGACGCGGGCACAGCTCGTAAGGGACTGGCTTACCGCAAGCGGCCGCGAACGCATCAACCATTTCAAGTACGCTCGAACCTTTACCTGTGCCTAAGTTGTAAATGTGCAAACCCGATGTTTCCCCCACCGATTTCAATGCGGCGATGTGGCCATCGGCCAGATCCATCACATGGATGTAATCGCGTACGCCAGTGCCGTCAGGGGTTGGATAGTCGTTGCCAAATACCGAGAGTTTTTCACGGCGACCCACGGCCACTTGAGCGATAAACGGCATCAGGTTATTGGGAATGCCTTGTGGATCTTCCCCCATGCTGCCTGAAGGGTGCGCACCAACCGGGTTGAAGTAACGCAATAAGGTGATGCTCCAGTCATTTTCCGCGTGGAACAGATCGCTTAAACACTGCTCCACCATGTATTTGCTGCGACCGTATGGGTTGGTGGTTGCGCCGGTTGGTGAATCTTCGGTAATCGGCACAACTTGTGGGTCACCGTAAACCGTTGCCGATGAACTGAAGACAATGCTTTTCACGCCGGCTTTGCGCATGCTGCGCGCCAGTACCAACGAGCCATTGACGTTGTTGTCGTAATACTCGAGTGGTTTTTCCACCGATTCGCCAACCGCTTTGAGGCCAGCAAAGTGGATCACTGCTTGAATATCATGCTTGGTGAACACGGAGTCCAAAAAGGTTTCGTCACGAATATCACCTTGGTAGAAGGTTGGTTGCTTACCCGTGAGCGCTTCAATGCGGGTTAAGACGTCTACCTTCGCGTTGCATAAGTTGTCGACGATGACCGGTTCCATACCGGCTGCCATCATCTGCACACATGTATGGCTACCGATGTAACCCATACCGCCTGTAATAAGAACTACCACTGCTGGATCTCCTAAACTGAGTTTAAATTATTGGGTTGCTTACTTAAACTTTGAAAATTGACACATCTTTTGTTAAAGCCATTGAGACTTGGCTAATATCTCCATGAACACGCGCAATCGAACTTGCGCTATCAGTAATATCTTCACTGAGATCATTAGTTAATTGTATTTCAGCATCCAACTTGTCCATTTTCGAAGATTGGTCGATAGCGGCTATAGAAACACTTGAACTGATCATGCTGATTTGATCTACAGCTTTTTCCACCATCTGAATTTGACCAATAATCTCTAAAGTACTGTTGCGATTTAACTCACTATTTTTCAAAACCTTTGACATTTGACGTACTATTTGGCTTGACGAATCAGAGAATTGGTCTAGAAATTCATTTATTTCTATAGTGCTACTTCTTGTCCTAGAAGCTAATATCCTTACCTCTTCTGCCACTACAGCAAACCCTTTTCCTGACTCACCAGCACGAGCCGCTTCAATGGATGCATTTAATGCAAGAAGATCAGTCTGATCGGCTATTTTTTGTATGGTATTCAAGATACTACTAATACCTTTAGTGACGGTATCCATAACATCTATTGAAGTAGAAATTTTCTCAGTATCCTCACTTAAAGTAATTACGATATTTTCTACAAAACTTCCTTTTCTGGCCGCTTCACGCACCTGATTGCTCACCTTATCAGCAAGTTCCATTGACTGATTTATTTGTTTTTGGACATCTAAAGAGGATTGACGAATATTGTCAATAGCTTCCAAAAGTTTTTTACTTTGAGCATTATAGCTTGCAACGGTTGATACATTCCTTCCTATATGCAGGTCTAGTTCCTCTCTCGCATAATTCAACAAAAAATTAGACTTTGAAATGTTAACAAATAAAAACTGAAGATTATCAATAAAGGCATTTACTGATTTAGAAATATCCCCAATCTCATCTGTTCGATTGAGTTTTATCCTTTGCGTTAAATCTGCATCACTACCCGCTAAGTTTTCAACTAATACCTTTAACTTCGACAACGGGCTCAATTGAATATTCAGTATTAATAAACTAACAACCAACATCACAAATGCACAAAACGACATATATTTCGTAATATCTTTGTTTATACCACCTATAGTGCTATCGATATAACTGTAATCAATATAAGAACGTAAATACCATCTCGAATTAGCAACAGTGATTGTATCAGTTTTCTTTAAGTCTAAATTTTCTCTTTCTATGGAATAAATAGAGTTGTTCTGCTCATCAATCAGCTCAAAATAAACACCTGGAATACTATATCGTTTAATTAAACCTTCAATTAAACTAAGATCGATAGTAAAAAAGTCGATAACTCCGTTTTTCTTCTTAGATACAATAATTTTTGCTTGACCACTTTCAGAAAAAATTTGAGTGATTTTTATTCCATCTTCATGATCACGAGCTAAATTTATAAAATACTGAGACTGCTCCTTGCTCAAACTCCCTTTATCACTTAGTGCAGTTTTATTAATTAACTTAACAACCTGTTCATAGCCAAGTTTTTTTTGGGTGTCACGGATACCTATTATACCAAAATCTAGACTTTCTATAACTGAGATGTCTCTCTCAATTGATTGCTTAATTTCACTACTAATTAAATTTACATTACTAATCATACGACTGTCGTATGATTTATTAATGTAGTCACCAATTACAAACTTAACACTAAAAAAAGCTGCAATAATGGTTATCAACAAAGAAACAATAAACAGAGCTATAATCTTATTTTTTAGCGAAAATGGTTTCATAAAAATCCAAAATAAAAGATTATCAAACATACAACATAGTTCTAATCGGAATGTTCATTGGCATAAACAATCAGTCATAGAAAGACAGGCAAAATAAAAGCCAGGAAATAGGTCAGGAATTTGCTTCCTGACCTGTAGAAAAATTTAATTCATTGCTTTTGACTTACCACCAAGCTTCAACTTGAACACCATAGTTAATGGTGTCAGCGCTCTTCCCATTATCGAAGGAATTATCGTTTTCATTATCTTTGAAGTAACTAGCAAAGAATCGAATTTCTGGACGAGCGAAGAAGGACTCTCCCGTTGAGATAGCGTGTGAAATAGTGAATTTTGTGCCACTAAACTTATCTTCAGAGCCTGAATCCCACGTTTTTTCTTGGTCAAAGTAGCCGACCTCTAGCATAGTCTTGTTGTATGGAGACCAGTTGTAAGTTGGACGAGCTACAAAGGAGAACAACTCTTCCTTATCTAACCAGTCGCCATGGTCTTGCGCTTGACCGTATGTCAACACATGATTGATCTTGAAATTGTCAGTGACGTTTAAGTCACCAGTACTAATGAAGCGATAGCCTTCTGCTTCACTTACATCGCCACTCCAGATGTCATACCAGCCACCACCTTGTGAGATAGCGTTCTGTGCAAGTCCTTTGTCCATATATTGGAGTACAAACTTGTTATACCCCAATGCGAAACTCTGGCTAAGTTCAGCAGTTAACATTAAACCGTTATCGAAATTTTCAGCGGCGTCTTCTTGCTCATCCGTTGGATTAACCATTGCATAATCAACACCGAATTCAGTCCAAGAACCTTCCCATGGGCTAAAGCCTGCGTAACGTAAATCTAAGAAGTAAGTATTCAGATCTCCATAACTCGTTTTGTTACCAGTATCATCCCACTCGGCCAACTCATTATCAGCTCGGATAACCGCTGCTGAAATCGCGCCGGTATTTAACTTGATGTTTTCGATACCCACACCGTAGCCAGAAACATTCCAATATTTGGTATCAATAATATGAATATCATGGCGTTGATAAAAACGTTTCCCAGCCCAAATCACAGATTCTGGAGATGCTGGAATATAACCTTTAGCTTGAATATTTAACTGTTTAATCGCAAAGTTAGCACTGTCTTTTTGACTCGACTCTGTTTCGAGGTTGCCGTCTGAAGACATTTCGAACATACTTTCAAAGTACATTGAACGACCATCTGCATTAAATAACTCTTGGCCTAATCCAATTTCCGAATAAGTATCAAACTCATTACCCAAGCGACCCAATGTCGTTTTATAAAACTCATCTCCTCCTTTGGTACCGCCTCCATCAGCACTGGCTCCCAAACCAGCACGTACGTAACCGTAGAAATCGACTGCTGAAACTTGAGTGGCGAATAAAGAACCTAAAATAGCGACTGTCAATGTTGCTTTTTTCATTTTAATTTCCTTTTGTATTACTTTTGAGTTATTGGCTGGGTAAATATCGCCATATCCTTTGTTTAGGCAATACTTACCCGTAAGATGAATTTCATCTTATTTTTAAATATTGTTATTCATTGCCCGCCTAAATAATCAGGCGGGATAGCTATTTATAATTTCTGATAACGATGACTTGATAGGGTTGAAGTTTAATATTCTCCTGAATATCGTCACCTGTACTTGCATTTATCCAATTCCCGTGCGGAACTTTCAAATCTCGCGGATCATTCAAAAAGTTCATAATGAACAAATAGCGAGACTGTTCATCTTCACGAGTTGTCACTGACACCCCGTAAGGCACGTTTTCAATTGGCTTGCGGATTCCATGTAAATTAGCAAGAGAGATGTAAAATAACTCGTTAAACTCTGTCTCTGTACGTGCAGCGATGTAATAAGCACAACCTTTACCAAGCTGGTTCTTAGTAATGACCGGACAAGCATCAAATAGATCCTCACGGTAATAAGCCAGAGCGTCTGCCGTCTCTAAATGAATATGTTCCATTAAGTGCTTGGCCTTAAATTCACCACTGAAGCCAAAACCAGAGTGCGTTTCCATTTCAAACAATACGCGTTCATGGTCATAGAGTGAGTCAATCTCTTCAGTCCAAATACCCAACGTGCGGCGCAATGGGCTGCCTTCTCCACCAGGGAAACCTCCCAAGAAGCACAGGTCATTCTGATCAACGATGCCACTCCAATAAGTCGCGACTAACGTCCCACCCTGCTCCACAAATGCTTCCAGACGTTCTGCTACGCCAGGTTTTATTAAGTACAGCATAGGTGCAACAATGATCTTGTAAGGAGTAAAATCACATAGCTGCTCTATAATGTCGCAGCTAATACCTTGCTGCCAAAAACCTCGATAATGGTCACACACGGTTTGCTCGTAGTGCATGCCTTCATTGCGAGGACCTGAAGCATCATCCATTGCCCAACGGTTTTCCCAATCAAAAATGATCGCCACTTCGGCCTGCGTGTTCGTTCCCGCCACATCATTAATTTGTTTAAGATACTCACCAACGGCTGTCACTTCTCGACCAGTGCGAGTATTTGCATGACCAACGTGGTCGATCACCGCACCATGGAACTTCTCTACAGAGCCGCGGCTTTTTCGCCACTGGAAGTACTGAACAGAATCAGAGCCATGAGCGACTGCTTGCAATGAGGAAAGCAGATGGACACCGTCTTTTTTGAGCTTAGTGATTGGCTGCCAGTTAGTTTGGCTTGGGGTTGATTCCATGAGTAAAAATGGCTGGTTTTTCAGTGTGCGCATCAAATCATGGTACATCCCGGTATAGCAAGCGAGCGCAACTTCATCGCCGTCACGGTGCCAAAGCGGATAGCTGTCCCAAGAAACAACATCAATTGACTTTGCCAATTCCCAATAGTTGTAGTCGTAAAAGTACTCCATGAAGTTTGCCGTCGTAGGCAGATCAGGATTAATCGACTTGAGCGGTGCAATCTCGTGCTCACAGAAGTTCGAGACGCGGTCAGTACAGAATCGTTTCCAATCTAACTTCAGTGCGTGAACGGAGTTCTCACCAACGGGAGATGGTGATTCAATTTGTTCCCAACTGGTGTAAGTATGACTCCAGAACGCACTCCACCACAGCTTATTAAGATTGTATAGGGAGCCGTATTTGTTTTTCAGCCACAAACGAAACTCTTCTTGGCAGTAATTACAGTGACAATCGCCGCCATATTCGTTTGAAACGTGCCAGCCTATCACCGCAGGATGTTGACTGTAACGTTCAGCCAATTTAGCGTTCATGATGCTCACTTTCTCACGGTAATTCGGTGAGCTGTAACAATGGTTATGACGTTCTCCATGCAGTTGTTTAATACGTGCGCTGTTGACTCGAAGGACGTCAGGGTATCGTTCAGACAACCAGGCAGGACGCGCGCCACTCGGTGTCGCCAGGAATACAGAAATCCCATTGTCTGCCAAGTTATCCAGTACGTTATCGAGCCATTCAAACTGAAACTCACCTTCAACAGGCTCAAGAGCAGACCAACTGAAGATACCGACAGACATAACGTTACAATTCGTCTGCTTCATCAGTTCAATATCTTTCGCTAAAATATCAGGTCTGTCTAACCATTGCTCAGGGTTGTAATCTGCTCCATGGAGCAAGCCTTTTATCTTTGGAATGATGTGTTTTTTATTGTTCATTATTGACCTTTAAATACTTTCAATGACGGTAGTGCGTTACCTTCAAAATCAAACAGTGCTTGGTTCTCCCATGAATTGCCCATGTCCCATTTGTCCCCGCTATAGTCCATGCCAGCGCCTGTTGACCAGGTTGCCCCATCGATTGGTAACCATGCGGGTTCCCAGTAATAAATCCCTAAACCTAGTTCGTTAGGCAGTTCATTCAACAGCGTCATGATGTCAGCCAGGTATTGCGCCTGGCCCTCAATTGACACACTGTAGCCCTCAATCGGCCCCGCCTCGGAGTAGCTATTACCTAACGAATCACCATTCTCAGTGGTAAACGGGAAAGACGTTTCGACCAAGACAACAGGCTTGTTGTAGCGACTGATGACGTCATTCATATTGGCTTTTACTTTATCAATTGGGCCGTGCCACCACGGGTAGTAAGACATACCAATCACATCAAAATCGACACCACGCTGGGTGATTTCATCAAACCACCAACGGAAAAGACCGTTATCACCGGCTTCAGCGAGGTGCAACATGATTTGAATGTCTTTACCACTGTCGTTGTCGTGAACCGCTTGGATGCCGGTTTTTAAAAGCAGTGACAGGCGGTCGAACTCCTTACCATCTTGACCCCAACTCTTACCCTCCGGCCAAAGCATGCCACCATTCAGTTCGTTACCAACTTGAACCATGTCTGGCACGACACCCGCAGCTTGGTGTGCTTTCATCACCTCTGCTGTATAGTCGTAGACTTTCTGTGTTAGGTTCTCAAACGTAAGTTGCTCCCACTCTTTTGGCTTTTGTTGCTTTTTAGGGTCAGCCCAAAAGTCGCTGTAATGGATATCAAGCAGGAATGACATACCGTTTTCTTGTGCGCGTTTACCAAGCTCAATGGAACGCTCTAACGTGTTATTACCGCCACCAAATACATCACCAGTGGCTGACATTGGGTCTACCCACAAACGTGCGCGAATAGAATTAACTCCACTATCTTTTAATATTTTAATCAGATCTTTTTCATTGCCAACTTGGTAATATTTCCCACCCAATTTTTCTATTTCAGGCAACATGGAGATATCCATACCACGAATAAAATCAGCTCTCAGTGTTGGAGCAGTTATAACAGGAGCAGTTATAACAGTATTATCCACATCAGCATTAATATCAGAGCTGTTATTATTTGAAGTATTTACAGATTGACAGCCAGCCAAAGCCACTGCCGCACTAATAAGTGCAACCTTAAATTTTGTATTCATATTTTTCTCTCTAGTATTAGCCTTTTGTACTACCTGCTGTTAAGCCAGATACAAAGTATTTTTGTAGTGATAGATAAAGAAGCGCTACAGGTATTGAAATAAGCACAGCACCCGCTGCATATGTGGTATAACTCGCCCCCATTTTTTCTACGACCAAATTATATAAACCGATAGGTAACGTATAATTTTCAGGTGTTCTTAGAATAGTTGTAGCGAGAATAAAATCGCCTAGAGGACCCGTGAAAGAGAATAAGGCTACTACTGCAATAATTGGTTTTGAAATAGGCAGTATGATTTCCAAAAAAATACGGATATTACTCGCACCATCCATTTTTGCTGATTCATCCAGGTCTTTCGGTATCGCGTCCAAGTAACCTTTCATTAAATACGTGTTCATCGGGATCATGCCACCAACATAAACCAGTACTAATGCAAGATGGCTATTAATCAATCCCAACATCTGAGCTAAGACAAATATCGCAATTAGGGCGGAGAATTGCGGGATCATCTGCAACAGAAGGAACAGCATTAAGCCATTTTTTCTGCCCTTAAAACGAAATCGTGAGAACGCATATGACGTACATGACACGCTGATAAGTGTGAGAACCATCGTCAAAAAACTTATTTTCAGGCTGTTCCAGAACCAGGTCAGGTAAGCTACTTTGTCGTTCGCAAACAACGTTGCGTAATGACTTAACGTCGGGTTATCCGGGAAAATGGACTCACCCATGATACTGTTGCCTGGATAAAATGACGCGCCAACTGTCCACACTAGCGGGTATATTATAATCACTGAAACTAGTAGAATCAGACCGTAGCTCAATGTCAATCGGATGCGATTACTTCGTTTAATACTCATCTTGTTATCTCGCTTCTTCTTTGAATGAGTTGGTCATGCGGAATTGCCACAAGGCAATGCCCACCACAAAAATCGATAGTAATAAGGTGATTGCAGATGCGATACCGTATTGCGATGAAGACATCGTCAATTTGTAAATCCATGACACTAGAATGTCGGTACCACCAGCATTACTGCCAATCACCGCTGGGCCACCATTGTTAAAGAGATAAATAATATTGAAGTTATTGAAATTAAAAGTGTACTGAGTTATCAGAATAGGCGCGATTGAATACAGCACCAACGGTAAAGTGATCGTTCTTAACTGCTGGAATTTACTCGCACCATCCATCGTCGCAGCTTCATAAAGATCATTAGGGATCGCCTGTAGAACCCCCGTTGTCATGGCGAATACAAATGGAAAACCTAACCAAGTTTGGATCATGATTAACGCAACTTTTGTCCAGAACGGATCAGTCAACCAAGCTTTTGGCTCAATGCCAAAGAAGTCGAGAATCACGTTGTTGATGACACCAAAGCTGTCGTTAAACATCCCAGTAAAAATAAGGATGGTGACAAAGCCAGGTACCGCCCAAGGAAGAATAAAAATAGTACGGATAAGAGGCTTAAATTTAAGGTCTTTTTGGTTCACCAGAATCGCCAACAGAACCCCGACCGTGCATTGCAATGTTGATGCTACTAATGTCCAAACGATTGTCCACTGCAACACATCGATAAAGGTGTTACGCCATAAGTTAATTTGGAAAATGTTGAAAAAGTTCTTCAGCCCAACCCAGTCCACAAGTTTCGCAGGCGGTGAGTTGTAAAGGTTGTAGTTGGTAAAGCCAATAGCAAAACCAAAGATGATCGGAAACACAACAACAAAGACTAAAAGAATAAAACCCGGACTTATCATCAGATACGGGAAGCCAGCGTTGATGACATTGCGATACTGAACACGCAGTGAGTTCAGTGGACGGCCTTCATCCAGTAGTTTACCGTTTTTGTAGGCGTCATTAATGCTGAGCACATAAATCGCTAAACCAAATACCACCACTAGCGAAGCAATAATACCTTCTGCGAGTAGGAAAACTGAGTTGTCCTCTGGTAGGTTTTCGCCAAGTGTGACAAGCCCCCACATACCGTGGGAAATAAAATCACGAGTTACTGCATAAAAACTTGTTAGCAAGATGAAGAACATCATGCCTTTTACAAACTGTCGATTATAAAACTGGCCAAAGCCAGGAATTACTGAAAATAAAGAGGCAGTAAACCGTTGGGATCGATACAGCCCCGAGTTATGCTCAAAATGTTCACTCATGTCAGACATCACTTACAACTCCATTTCGGAAAACTTCTGGCGTCTGTCAGCCCCAGCCCAAGATGGTTATATAGGGCCGACAATTGCTTTCGCCAGAACAATATCTTTAAATTATTGGCCCATCATTGCGTGGTTAGCTTCTATTTGCATATTGATGCTGTCTACTGCAGAGTCGAGTGCACTTTTCGCATCTTGTTTATTCGTTGCAATCAACTGAAGTGCGCTGTTCGCAGGGCCCCACACTTCGTTCATTTCAGGAATGGAAGGCATAGACGTAGCGTGAATGGATTGCATCGCCACAGCACTTGCACCTGGGTCATTCTTGATAACAGGATCGTCTACCAATTTTGTCACTGCCGGAACCTCACCTGTGAGTTCAAATCGACGCTTAGCGTTGTCATAATTATTGACGAACGTAATAAACTCTTGTGCTAATTGTTTGTTTTTCGAGAAAGTGGAAATACTGTAACTCTTAACCCCCATAAATGACCCCATTTGCTCACCAGATGGCAATTTTGGAAGTGGGGCTACACCATAGTTGATCCCTGCTTCTTTGTAAGGCTGGAGCGCCCAAGGACCAGTTTGAACAATCGCTGCTTTGCCCGACGTGAATAGTGAATCGATAGCATTAAGCCCGTTATTACCAATGATGCCTGTAGGGAATACTTTAGAGTCATAGAACTTCTGAATGAATTTCGCGCCTTCTACTGCCCCTGGAGTATTCAATAATATTTTATTAGGATCATACGAACCGTCGTCTTTTTTAGCGAAAACATCACCACCCATACCGTTTAAAATTCCGTAGGTGTAATAAAGCTCATCCCATTTTGCTAGCAAACCGTATTTATTTTCTTCGCGAAACTTCTTAGACAGCTCAAATATTTCGTCCATCGTTTCTGGTAGCTCAGCAATAAGATCTTTGTTGTAAACCATAAATACGGTTTCAACGGATTTTGGCAAGCCGTATAGCACGCCATTGTAAGTCAATGCGTTAATAGAAGATTGACTAAATGTATCGGTAACGGCTTTATCGACCTGAATTGGAGCAAGTAAACCTTGGATAACCGCCCCACCGATCTGATCATGTGGGATCAAGACGACGTCAGGGCCAGTACCTGCTGGGCCATCCATGCGCAGAGATTCGACCTGACCGCCATATGGCATTTCAAGCACATTCACTTTCACATCATGTTTCTTTTCAAACGCTGCGACCGCCTCTTCATTACCCAAAGACTTTTGAATGTCTTCCCAGACTAATAAGGACTGCTGCGCTAACGCCATTGGCGAACAAAATAGAGCGGTAACTGCAAGAGCAGATAGTTTTTTACTAAATTTATTATTATCCATAAAGTTTCACGCCTTTTCGTTTTGGTAAAAATAAAATTTATGGTGCAAATATGCTCCTTTGTGTTATTTTTTCCATACAGGCTATTCATTGATGTGATTTAAATCACTAAGTCTAGCAGTTATTGTGATTAATCAGACAAGTGAAAATAAAATTTACTAAATAAAAATTGAATTAGATCACATACTTTATTTATTATCATTTAAGAGGAATTAAAATGTCTTCGATCCAGTTATCCAATGTCGTAAAACGTTTTGACGATACCCAAACCATTCACAACGTAAACTTGTCGATAGAAGAAGGTGAGTTTGTGGTGTTTGTTGGTCCATCTGGCTGCGGAAAATCAACGCTCTTGCGTATGATTGCAGGCCTAGAAAACATCAGTGATGGAGCAATATCTATTTCGGGAAATGTCGTTAACGACACTCCACCATCAGAACGAGGGGTTGCTATGGTATTCCAGTCTTATGCTCTATACCCGCATATGACTGTTGCAGAAAATATGGGTTACTCACTAAAAGTAAACAAAGTTCCAAAAGAAGAGCGAGATAAAAAAGTACAGCTGGTTGGTAAAGCACTACAGTTAGAACATCTACTTGATCGTAAACCAGCCCAACTGTCAGGCGGGCAACGTCAGCGCGTTGCTATCGGTCGTGCTATCGTGAGAGATCCTAAAGTGTTTTTATTCGATGAGCCTCTATCAAACCTTGATGCAGAATTACGTGTGGATATGCGTCTACATATTGCAAAGCTACATCAAGAACTTAAGTCAACCATGATCTACGTAACGCACGACCAAGTCGAAGCCATGACATTAGCAGATAAAATCGTCGTGCTTCGTGATGGTAAAGTTGAGCAAGTTGGCTCACCAATGGATCTCTACCATAACCCTGTTAACAGATTTGTTGCCGGATTTATTGGCTCGCCTAAAATGAATTTTCTTCCTTGTACCGTTGAAGCTTGGGATGAAACGAGCTTAACAGTGAGTCTAGATGTGGGTCATTCAATCACTTTACCGATAAAAACAGCTCAGGTTGAAATAGGTAAAAATCTAACGTTAGGTATTAGACCAGAACACCTCACGACAAATCCAGATATGATCACACTTGCATTCCAATGTGAAGTGGTCGAGAGACTGGGAGGCATGACTTACATCTTTGGCCAATGTGGCGGCGTGGATGACTTCAAATACCTTCATCATGGGGACACACAAGTACAGCCTGGTGAGTCAATTTCGCTATTTACATCACCTTCCCATTTACACATTTTTGAACCTGATGGAAACGTCATTAAATTTGATTCTGTACAATCAACACATTAGCGCTTTAGTGCCAAAGAGCATTCAGAATGCTCTTTGGCATGCTAGGACCGTCCGATAAAAACAATATAGGGTAATCTTTTGGCTACACTTAAAGACATTGCACAAAGAGCGAAGATTTCTACTTCCACTATTTCTCGCTTTCTTAACGAAGACCCTACTTTGTCTGTAAGTGAAGACAAAAAACGGGCCATTTTGGAGGCAGTAGAGTCTCTTGGCTATCAATCCCCTAAACGCAGTAAAAAACAGTTTGTTCATCATGAAGTAACCAAAACGAATGAGCCATTTGGCGTACGTGATGTTGTTATGTTGAACTTTTTAACGCCGACACAGGAAATAGACGACCCGTATTTCACTTCTATTCGTGCTGGCATTCAAAATCGATGCTTAGAAAAAGGAGTCGATTTAAGAACACTCCATTTAGACCAGATCGATACTAATATAAATCTAATAGAAAACGCTCCAGCCGTCATTGCAGTCGGACATTTCTCCAAACATATTGTAGATACCTTATATCAAGCTAACCACAATATCATATTTGTTGATTCTAACCCTTTAGGTAGCAAAACCGATGCAGTCTTAATTGACCGGTTGGCGTTGTCCAATGACGTTATGCAAAATGTACTAAAAAGCCGTTGTAAACGACCTGCTTTTATTGGCAATAACGAGGAGCGGTTACATACTTTTCGTAAAGTTACCAAAGAAAACGGCTTGTATCACGATGCGCTATGTAAAGTAAGTAAAGAGTATTGCATCGAGTCGGGGTATCAAGCAATGAAAGAAATGCTACAACTCGATGAGCTTCCCGACGTGGTCTACGCCGCGACAGACATGGTGGCCGTTGGTGTTTATCGAGCCATTTATGAGGCAGGGTTAACCATTCCAACCGATATACAAGTCATCGGCACCAATGATATCTCGTCAGCCCGACATATGAGTCCAAGCCTTACTACAATGCGACTGTTCCCGTTTGAAATGGGAGAAGTAGCAATAGATATGTTTATTGAAAAAATGGAAGGCAGAAAATACAAAAAAACGGTTTTATTTGGTCATGAGTTTATATGGCGAGACAGTTTTAAAATTAACTAACTGCGCGCTAATTTATGATTCTTTAACATCACGGATGATAAAATTGACTTAATAAATTTGTAGATGGATCATAATCACAATTATCTAAGTAAATTTACTTAGATAATTTACCCACAATCACAACTACATAAATCACCTTATAAAAATAATCACTAACACTTTTATACATCACCTCAACACTAAAATCCTTTGCTATATTATTTACGTTTAAAAACAATTAAAACGTGAATATATAAAAACGGTGAAACGATGAACAATACCCTAAAAACACTAGCCATCTTCGGCTCATTAGTGGCCTCAAACTATTCTCACGCTTTTATTAAAGGTGCGGATATTAGTTGGATAACTCAGATGGAAGACAGTGGCTACGAGTTCTACAACGATTGGGGCTATCGACAAGATGTCCTTTCAATATTACGAGACCATGGCATGAACGCAGTGCGTCTTCGTGTCTGGGTTAACCCCAGTGATGGTTATTACAGCTCACTGAATGATGTAATTGTCAAAGCGCAGTGGGCCAAAGACGCGAATATGGATGTGATGATTGACTTCCACTATAGCGACACTTGGGCCGATCCAGGTAACCAGTGGAAACCCGCAGCATGGCAACAACTGAGCTTCGAAGATTTAATGGGACAAGTATGGTCTTACACTAGAGACTCACTCAACACCTTAAAAGCTGCAGGTATCACACCAAAATGGATTCAAGTCGGTAATGAAACCAACAACGGAATGCTATGGAATGAAGGAATGGCTTCAAGCAACATGCGTAACTATGCATGGTTGTTTAATAGCGGACGCAACGCAGCCAAAGAAGTATTCCCAGACGCTAAGGTCATCGTCCATTTAGCCAACTGTCACGACAATGCTAATTTCCGGTGGATTCTTGATGGCTTACAATCCAACAGTGCTTGGTGGGATGTTATTGGCGCATCTTCCTATCCCAAGAATGCTACTGGCCTTACTTGGCAAGAAGCAAACAATCAATGCCTCTCTAATCTCAATGATATGGTCGAGCGCTACGGAACGGAAGTGATGATCACTGAAATTGGTGTGCCTTGGGATGAGCCTCAAGCAAAGACTATCGTTGCCGATATGATCCAAAAAGTACGTAGTGTTAATCAAGATAAAGGCATTGGGATTTTCTACTGGGAGCCACAGGCATATAGTTGGCAAGGTTATACTTTAGGTGCATGGGATCCAAATACGCGCCAGCCTACTCAAGCTCTTGACGCTTTTCTTGAATAACTCAAAGCAGAGTATTTTCCAAGCCCCTCTATGGTTAGAGGGGTACAATCAAAAAGAGCGAACGAAGCTATAGTTTGAATTAATACGTATCTATAGCCGCAATAAATACTGATATTGTCATTTCAGAAAAGGATACCTTGAATCTGTTCTTTCTCTGATTCTGAAAACTCCAAATGCCTCACAGCGGCTACATTTTCACACAGTTGGCCCGGTGAGCTTGCACCAATCAAAACAGAAGAAACGCGTTTATCACTAAGAAGCCAAGCAAGTGCCATTTGTGCAAGAGATTCTCCTCGCTCGCTCGCAATATTCGACAGGGCTTTAATATTTGGTAGATAATGTTCAACTAAGTTGGCTTCTAGATAAGAACGCTGATTATCTGCTCTAGATCCCTGCGGGATGCCGTGCAAATATTTCTCAGTTAGTAGTCCTTGCGCTAAAGGAGAAAAAGCGACCATACCTACGCCTGCGTGATTTAGTGTTTCTAGCAGGCCATCTTCTACCTGACGCTCAAACATTGAATATCTTGCTTGATGGACAAGGCACGGTGTACCCAGTTGCTCAAATAATTTCAGTGCTTGATCAGTTTGCTATGGTGAGTAATTCGAAATACCCACATACAATGCTTTCCCCTGGCGAACTAAAATATCTAGCGCAGATATCGTTTCCTCCAGAGGGGTGTCAGGATCAGGAGTGTGATGATAAAAAATATCAACATAATCAAGTTTCATGCGCTTTAGAGATTGATCAATGCTCGCCACAAGATACTTACGAGACCCACCAACACCATAAGGCCCTGGCCACATATCATATCCAGCTTTAGTGGAAATGATAAGTTCATCACGATAGCTGGCTAAATCCTGACTCAGGATCCGGCCAAGTGTTTCTTCAGCAGAACCATACGGCGGTCCGTAGTTATTCGCCAAGTCAAAATGAGTGACTCCCAAATCAAATGCCTTACGAAGAATAAAACGCGCATTTGCATACGAGTCATACTCACCAAAATTATGCCATAGCCCAAGTGACAGTGCTGGCAGAAGTAAACCACTGTTTCCGCACAGTCTATATGGCATAGACTCGTAACGCATTTCATCAACTAAATAACGAGCAATCGGAGCATGATTATTTGTGTTCATTTGATATCTCTAAATCCATATTGATGACTATTTACACACTCAACATCCCTGCCAAAGAAAAACGGTATACAGCGACATCAAGATATAACGGTGTCACCATAACGTATTTTTATTACATCCAGGTCCCAAAAACACAAAATTGTAATAACGATTATAAAATAAAGATAACTAGTAATATCATAATAAAATAGGAATTTTATTGTCAGCTTCATAAGAACAGGTTCTAATTTTGATATTCGTTTACATTTAGGTAGCACTGTTTAACCATTGAGAGAAGGTCAAGTCCCACAGAACAGTGAACTACCACCGCTCTACTAGACAAATTTATCCATAGAAGCATTACTCCAAGTTGGTCAAAGAGTGCATCATCGAAATGTAATGAATAGTTAATCTAACGCAGTTTGGGGCATTTATGAGGTAGCTTATGTCTCGCAAGTCACACCTTTAAAGGTCGAAAATGATCAAACTATATTGTAATTATTCAATTTTAATTGGAATTACTCAAACTATATTGGGCTCTGACAGCGATGTCAGTTACTGGAGCATCGTTAGTAGTATCGATGCTTTTCAAGTTGGTTGTCGCAGAAAAACGTGTTCGAATAACGAAGGTTAACTGTAGCTCCTTGCGATTTTATTATTCTCCCAAACTACTCTACGTCACGATACAGCCTAGACATAACACTCACAGTACAGATATAGAACGACGCTGTTACTCACATGACAATAGACATAGAATCGACATTTTGTTGATTCTATGTCGCTCCACTAACCTTAATTTGATAGACATAAGATCGACAATATGTCGATTCTACGTCTCAGTTCTGTTGAAAATGAAATCATATATTGGACATGCCTTCTCTCAACGTGCTACCACCAATGCTCTGCACATTAAGGCTTTATTCGATGCAGAAACTGGCGAAAATACATTAATATTTAATATAACGATAATAGATTAGGGATAAGTTTTGATGAATCAAAAGCTAGCCATCGGGCTAAAATACGCCGAAACATTGTTGTTAAAATGGGGAGCTACCCATGGACAGATACAAGTTATTCTACCAACTGAAGAGGGTAATCTTGAAATTAGAATCAGCCACATTTTAAATATCCATACCGCTTTAAGGGCAATATTTAGCAATGAAGACAATGTATATGGCTTTATGAGTCATACAAACAACAACACCTTCTTCAATGGACGAAGCCCAACTAGTATCATCGCTTCAGGACGCCTATCTGATTTGCAAGAAGTCAGAGAAAAGATTGAGAGCTTAGTTTTGAGCTGACAAAGGGTGTTCGACACCTACATTAGACAGGTTCATAAGCTCATAATGTGGCTCATCCCGTCGATTTCCCTTCCATAACACAGAAGAAACACATTCCAAATTTAGCATCGAGTTTTTCAGCTCTTCCACTACGTTTTTTTGAGATTCTACAGACGAATCACAGTCAACATTGACACTTAAATATGTATGTCGAGCCAATTCGGCTGCTTTTATGACATCTTTATAGTCAACTCCAGAGCTTCCCCCTTGAGTTAAAATTACGCTCGTGAATGATGATTTGAGTAGAATCAGAGCTAGCTGATAGTTGCAGTGACTCTCGCTCCAATCCCATATGATAGAACCTGTCAATTTATCAGGACCTTCTAACCGAGTTAATGAGTCAAAGTATGGTCCATACTCGTCCTTGCGAGTTCCAAATATTCTTACAATAAGGGGGCGTTCTCCACGCTGCATTAATTCTTTCTGTAGAACTCGCACAATATGACGCTCACCACTCCCACCTTTCGTTCGTAAAACGGCATAAACTTTAATTTCAGCACAGCACTCCTGCCAAAAACCAACATCAATGTCTTGCCGCGAAAAATCGGAAAGAATATTGATCCCACCGCCTAAATTGCGCAGTCGAGTTTTCTGATTCATAACAAACTCCTAAGGTTGCGTTGAGTCCCGTCTATCATTGAGAACAACAAATAGTCACCTAAATGTTGATGCACGACTGTGATTAGTGCTACGTAACATAGTAACCTAACAAAAAGAAAGGAAAGGAAGAACTCTATGACAACAAACAAATCAACGTTATACCCGACACTAACCCCTTTTAATTTGCCCAATGTTCCATTCAAAGTCATTGACCCAAGTGAACTACCTATCACCTATAGATTGGCTTTCGAAGAGTTTTTAGCTGGTTCAGCTGCACCACATCCTGTTTATGCCTATCAGCATGATTTTGAGCGGTTCATTTTATTGGTTGAACAAGGGCATATTAAAATAAAAGAATGCTAAGTTGTATAAAATGCAAATCGAGAAGACGACTAATGCCACTTAAAGCTTTGGGAATTGTAAAAGCTTAGCTTTACAGTCAAACCATATCAGCCTGATATATTGATGGACGAAACCGTAGTAGAGCAAGTATACGAACATATCTATTTCAGATATTCTAAGGTTGTTCGATTGGACATTAGTCGTTTTCATTGCATGGTTCACATCCGCTCTTGGGAATTGTGGGAAATTAGCGATACCTAAATATCCCTAAAAAAAAGAGCTAAAAATACTAACAAGTGCCTTGAAATGACGCCTATTTTTTGTAAAGAATTTTTACGTCGTTTTTACACAACAATGAGGCAAATCAATCAAAGCATTACATAGCGCTCTTAATTTTGTAAAGGAAACATTTTTCAAAACCTGTAAGTGACTGTATTTGAAAAAGATTACACTTAAACACTCACTCAATTGATAATTTTCCCGTATTTAAGATTAGAAGAGCAAACTAAACTGATTGCTCAAGGGATCGAAAAAGGCATTGCGCAGTATAAAAAGCAACAAAAAGAGCGTTCTCGTCAGGCAGATAAGGCGAAGAAAAGAGTTCAGAAAGCCAAACAACCGACTCAGCAATCAGAGCCATTGCCACAACGGGATCAAGAACCAGTTTCGGCTAAATCATCAATACTTCCGTGGTTGTTACTCATCGTAAGTTGGATAGGATTTTTTATTTATGTTACTCAGAAATAAAGGGCTGCTTGCCTCACTCGCCACGCTACTTCTTGCAGGCTGTACAACGCCAGTGACTCAGATTAATGGTGACGCGTCAGCGGTGCATTTGAGGCTAGATAGCCAATTCAATGCGGCTGAGTGTCATTGGCTTGGTGAAGTCACTGGCAGCGAAGGGCACTGGTATAGTTACCTGTTTTATCCTAATGACGTAATGGTTAAAGGAGCGCTAAATGATGTCAAAAATCGCGCTTCAGAGCTGGGAGCGAATACCGTTTACTTAGTTCACCCTCAAGACTTTGTGACCTCGTTCACCGTCATGGGCAACGCGTATATATGCCCGATTAGCAATGCTGAGAAATAAAAAAAACCTAGCGATTAACTCGCTAGGTTGATAATCCTCGTTTAAGCACTAAAACCTAAACTGGCGGCAATATCCGATCTTCGATCGGTAACCCATTGGCTATCGAACGGTCCCCAATCCGATAATTGATAATAGCCATCGTTGTGACGCCTCCCATCTTGGACAAACATCAGCTCAATGCCAATCCCCGGTAATGCTTTAATCACGTCTTGAATGGTACGACGCGGCCAGCCTGTTTGCTCAATCAGCTTGGGCACATTTGGGCGCTCTAAGTTTTCAACAAGCAGTGCAAGATACAAGCGCCTTGCAAAGACAGGACTCAATTCCATTGATACCTCCTATAAATTTCTAGAGTCATTATTTCTGTTTTGTCTCGGCGTGTGTTGCGTTCGATCAAAAACTCTACGATCGTCATCGTTTGAAACATCTTTTTTTAGCTCAATGAAATATATCCATCACACTTTTGTCTCGCTGTGTAGTTCCTGCTAGGATGCAGAAAACATATTAAAAAAGTCACTTTCGAAGGTTCTAGTATGACAATCACCATGTATGGCATCCCTAACTGCGAGACCATCAAAAAAGCAAAAAAATGGCTTGAGGCAGAGGGAGTGGAATACCATTTTCACGATTACCGCAAACAAGGTATCGACAAAGCGATGGTTGAGACATTCTGTCAGCAACTTGGCTGGGAGAACATCGTCAATAAACGCGGCACAACCTTTCGCCAACTCTCTCAAGAGCAAAAAGACAATCTTGACCAACACAGTGCGATTGAACTGTTGGTAGAACAACCGGCAATGATCAAGCGCCCTATTCTGGTTGCCAATGGCACCTACCACCTAGGTTTTAAAGCCGACCAGTACGCCGCTATTTTTTCATAACATAAGTAAAGGATTTCAAGGATGACAGACAGCCCGACTCTGGCTCTCGCAAAAGATTTAATTAGCCGTCAATCAGTAACACCAGAAGATGCAGGCTGCCAAGATGTAATGATTAAACGTCTTGAGGCTCTTGGCTTTAATATCGAAGTGATGGTGTTTGAAGACACCACTAACTTTTGGGCTCGCCGTGGCACCGAAGCGCCACTTTTTGCCTTTGCTGGTCATACAGACGTTGTTCCTGCTGGAAAACTAGAACACTGGGATACGCCACCTTTTGAGCCCACCATTAAAGGTGAGTTTTTGCATGGTCGCGGTGCTGCGGATATGAAAGGTTCGTTAGCGAGTATGATTATCGCAGTAGAACAATTCATCGCCGAGAACCCAAATCACAAAGGTTCAATTGGCTTTCTCATCACCTCAGATGAAGAAGGTCCGTTTATTAACGGCACGGTCAGAGTTGTTGAAGCTCTCATGGAACGTGGCGAAACCATCGATATGTGTATCGTGGGCGAACCATCCAGTACTGAAGTGGTCGGCGACGTGGTCAAGAATGGTCGTCGCGGTTCTATTACTGGTGATCTCACGGTTAAAGGGATTCAAGGTCACGTTGCTTACCCACACTTGGCGCGCAACCCAGTTCATCAATCACTACTGGCTATCCATGAATTGGCGACCACTGAGTGGGACCAAGGCAATGCCTATTTCCCGCCAACCAGTTTTCAGATCCCTAACGTACACGCCGGTACTGGCGCATCGAATGTGATTCCTGGTGAATTCAACGTGCAGTTTAATTTGCGTTTCAGTACTGAACTTAGCAATGAGATTATCGTTGAGCGTGTGACTGAGACTCTGGATAAACATGATCTGGATTACCAGCTTAAATGGACGTTCAACGGCGACCCATTCCTGACTGATACTGGCGCACTGCTTGACGCCGTCGTCGATGCAGTAGACGCCGTTAATCAGACTAAACCGGCTCTATTAACAACAGGCGGTACGTCAGATGGCCGTTTTATCGCAAGAATGGGTGGTCAGGTCGTTGAGTTAGGTCCGGTAAATGCGACTATTCACAAAGTGAACGAGTGCGTCAAAATCGCTGACTTAGAAAAACTCACTGCTATGTATCAGAAAACTCTAGAGAACTTACTCGCGTGATCATGACACCTGAGCAGCTAACCGGACAAACCCGCTCCCATTTAGTAGAAACTATGGTGGGGCAAAAAGCTTTTTTGGTTCATCCACAGGTGAGTCATGATCTGTTGTCCCTCAAAGCGTCGGCTGCTCAGGCTGGTTTTAATCTCAACATCGCCAGTGGATTTCGCGACTTTGAGCGTCAGAAAACCATCTGGAACAACAAGATGTCGGGAAACACCATGATTCTAGACAGTAACAGCCAACCTTTAGAGGTGGGAGGCCTGTCTGAAGAGCAAAAAGTCATGGCCATTTTACGCTGGTCTGCCCTGCCAGGGGGTAGCCGCCACCATTGGGGAACCGACTTCGATCTTTTTGACCGAGACAGCCTGCCAGCCGATACTCAATTGCAACTGGAGCCTTGGGAATATCTTAGCGGTCATCAAGCTAAGTTCTATCTCTGGTTGAAAGAGAATCTTGCTCAGCACGGATTCTTTCTCCCCTATGCAAAAGACCTTGGTGGCGTTGCCTTTGAGCCATGGCACATAAGTCATCGTTCTAGTGCAGAGCAGTGCTTGCGACTATTGACGCTCTCGACTCTTAAGCAACAGCTTGAGAGAACGCCAATTTTGGGTCAGCAAGCGGTGTTAGCGCAGCTAGAAACGATCTACAATCAGTTTATTAGTAATATTTGTCAGTAGGTATTGTGATGGAACTCCTCACCAACCCTTGGGTTATCATCTTTATTGTTCTGAGTGTCATCATTGGTAACATTGCCGCACTAAAATATACAGCCAAGATGAAGTTTGGTCAGATGGACAAGAAGCCTGATTCCACAAAAGAGTCAGAGAGTAAAACCGATAGCCACAACGAAAAAGACCCGCAATAATTGCGGGTCTTTTATTATCATGTCTCTGACTACTTGATGTGATCCCAAGAGATATTGGAAACGATACGACAATCGTCGCACTTGAAATAGAAGATATCGTGTAAGGGTTGGTCCAAAAGCCATTCTCCACCACACTTTGGACACTTACGCGCTTGCTCATCCGCAAGACTTTTTCCACCCACACGGTATTGGTAGTAATACGTGGGTATCTTAGTGATGTACTCAATCCGACCACGTAAATCCCAACCACGCTTAAATAGAACGCTGTCAGTATCGCAAATCTCATGCAAAGCGGCATGTTCTGCTCGGCAGCCACCTGCCATCTGGATTTCGTCACATGCCTGCCACTCTGTCTGCCACTTAATCACGGCTTTATGGTCACCATTCAGCGTCGGATCATTGCGATAAAGTGGGATTGGTAACAGGGTTTCACCACTACGCAGTGGAGAACATGTATGAACATACGTGGTATACAAAACTTGCCAGCTTGGCGCTTCTTGTTCCGCCGCCTCTTCCGAGTTTAGGTCGCGCCCAAGTAAACGCATTTTGGGTGCCAGCAGACAAGCTTCAGTTAAACGATTAAGGCACACTTTGACAAAATCAGAGTGGTAGTTAGGGTGCAAACTATCTTGCTCTGGACAGACGACGCGAACATAAAACTCGCCATCCCCCATCACAATTGGAAATTCACGGCCGAGCACTTGACCGTTATAACGAAACGCATCCATCAAACCATTAATTGCTTTGTCCACTGCCGAGATGGTCGTGTTATCGAAGCACTCGAACTGAAGTTCTACAACATACATACTTACACCACTGGCTCTAGATTCGCTAAAAACTGAGCGATATCTTGCGCTAAGATATCTCGCTTATCCGTCCCTAAGCGTTCGAGGATGACATTACCCGAAAGGTTGCAGATCGAAATCACGTCCAGTTCCGCATCCGTTGCAGCAATAAATACCGTAGGTTTAAGTTTTAGGCGGCGTTGAGTAACAAGGTGCCCTAAGATGTTTTCTTGTAGTCGAACAAAATCGTCGTCACTCCAAACTTGGAGCAAAGTCAGTTCGTTACCTTGCCAAGTCGCCTCCATATCTGCGCTATATTGAGAACCGTAAAAGGTCTTGATATCTTGATGCAGGCTCAGCTCTATCGCGCTTTCAACATTGGTAAAATCCGCAGGAGTGTCTCGCTGACAAGCTTGCCACTCTACCGCCTCATCGCTCTTTCTCTCAACGCATGGCGAGACGAGATCCACCAACTCAGTACTCGTCGGTAACAGACCTGATACATCTAAGTGTGCCTGACGATATTTTTCACTGAATGAGAGTAACGCTTGTAAGGCATTATCAGCCATTAGATTCTCCAACATGAATATTCGCTTTTAACAGCGGGATTGCGTAAAATTCTCGACATTCTAATAGAAAATGAACAAAAGTATGAGCAAATATTCTGACGCCAAAGAACTTGCCGGTCTAACCTTAGGCCAAAAGACTGAGTATTCTAACCAGTATGACCCGAGCCTACTGCAACCGGTTCCTCGCAGCCTCAACCGAGATGATCTTGAGCTTGGCGATAGCCTGCCGTTCCAAGGCTGTGATATTTGGACTTTGTACGAACTCTCTTGGTTAAATGACAAAGGGCTGCCACAAGTTGCGATTGGCGAGGTTTCAATCCCTGCGACCAGTGCCAACCTAATCGAATCCAAATCTTTTAAGCTCTACCTAAATAGTTTCAATCAAACCCAATTTTCATCTTGGGACGAGGTGGAGCGCGTATTGGTCAAAGATCTGTCTCAATGCGCTGGCGAAGAGGTTTCCGTCACGGTTCGCTCTGTTGTCGACTACACTGATTCACTCATCGTCACTATGGATGGAGAGTGTATTGATGAGCAGGACATCGAAATAACTAGCTATGACTTCGACAGAACACTGATTCAAGGTGCTGCTACAGGCGAAGTGGTAGAAGAGAGCCTACACAGCCACCTGCTTAAATCAAACTGCCTAATCACCAACCAGCCAGACTGGGGCAGCGTTGAAATTCAATACAAGGGTAAGCAGATAGATCGTGAAGCACTGCTACGCTATATCGTTTCATTCCGTGAACACAATGAGTTCCATGAACAGTGTGTTGAACGTATTTTCACTGACATAATGGAATTTTGTCAGCCTGAAACCTTGACCGTTTACGCACGCTACACGCGTCGCGGAGGCTTGGACATCAACCCATATCGTTCAAATGTGAACAGCCAGCCAAATCATAATCAACGTATGGCTCGCCAATAGGAATTACTCAGAATGATAAGAATACGCTGGAAACACTACATCTGCGCTTTGATGCTGATGGTGTCTTCACCCCTGATGGCGAGTACGATTTATTCTTCACCATCACTAAACGAAGCGAATAGTCTGGTCAATATTGTTCCCAAACAGGCGAAACAATTAGCGACGGATTATCTTAACCAGCGTACCTTATCTGATAAAACCGATCAGAGCCCTTCTGGCATTTCTCGAGATGAAACCGACAGTCGGACACGCACTCCGGGTAGCACTATCGATGCGTTAAGAATATTGGCTCAAGCAGATTTTAATATCGGTAATGTACCCGGCGCACTAAAATATCTGCAAGAAGCGAAAACCTTAGCTCAAACCTATCGATTACCCTATTTACTTATCGAAACCAAGCTCGACGAACTTAGGCTCAACTGGCTTATTGATGGTAACGCGATCAAAGCAAGAGACGTGCTATCAAAAGTCGAACAAGAGTTTGACCAAATTGGCAATTCACAACAGCTCGCTCGTGGATTAAAATACAACATCATCATGCTCAAAGCCGCCATTGCGTCAAAAGAAGGTGAAATTGCCATCGCAGATGAGTATTACCTAGCAGCTAAGCCGTATGTTGAAAGTGCGAAGTCAATCCACACATGGATCGAGTATCACACAACTGTGGGTCAGCACCTGCTTGCTAACAAGAAGTACAATCGAGCGCTCTCTGAATTACTCATCAGTTACTGGAAATCGATAGAAACAGACTCAGCTCGACAGCTCGCTGAGGTCAACCGCACTCTGGGCCAGCTCTTCTACGAACGAAAGGTATTAGATAAGGCCAACGATCACTACTCACAGGCGGCAGACTTTTTCGACAACTACCAGAACTCCCCTGCCCTTGCTCCCATTCTCAAAAGCATGGGGGACATCTATTTCCAGCAGGCAAAATATAATCTCGCATTAGTTCATTACTTCAACGCAATGGATCATGAACGTCTACAGAACAATATTGAGAGCGTGATTGAAATTCGCATCTCTCTTGCGGCTACCTACTTGCATCTAGTCAACTACACATTGGCTGAGCAGTATTTAGACCGAGCACAAGAGTTACTGGCCTATGCGGAGATTCCACGGTTAAAGTCCTATGCGTATCTCCTTGAATCCGGTTTAGCTCTTCATAAACAGGAGCCACAAAAGGTAATTACCAAAGCGCGTAAAGCTCTAGAAATTGCCAAACAGCAGCAGGATATCGGCACGCAAAAATCAGCGTGTCAGCTGCTTTACCTCGGCTACGAACTCAATAAAGAGTATAAGCTTGCTCTCAAATATCTGGTTCAATACAACTCCTTGGCGACCATTGAGCAGCAGCAACTCGATCTGATCAGCGAAGACGCATTTCGTCAGCAGAAGGAGTTCGTCGAGCAAACTCTTCATCTCAACGGACAGAAAGAGCAGTTGGAGAAGACGCACAATGAATATCGCAAGTTCCAAAACATTACCTTTACGCTGTTTCTTCTCTGCGCCTTACTGTTTATCTTCTTGTTGCGCCGTGGTCACGTAATCAATGTCCAGAAAGAAGAGCTCGATGAGCTTAATGAAGATCTTTATACGCATTCCCGTTCAGGGCTGAAAAACCTACGGATGCTCAATGCGAAGTTGCCAGCTTCACTAGAAGAAAGCAGCCACAAGTTTGAAAAATGGCATGTAGGGGAACTGATACATGAGCCACTTAATGATCGTTTACGTTTTGTGATGATTGATGTCCCTTTCCTGCGCAATATGTACCTTCAACATGGTTATCAGGAAGGACTCAAATTAGAACGTGCATTTGGCGATTATCTACAACAAAAAGTGGAGCACCCTGCGCGTATTTACCATTTTTCCGATGCCAATCTGCTTTATATCGAACCAAATAGTAAAGACAGTACCGATCCAGAGGCCATGTTCGAAAAGATCCAACAATGGATCATGGAATTCAAGCCTGATCGGATTCTTAACCGCGTCATTCGTATTGGTATGGCAGACTATCCATTCCTTCCAAGAGCGTATACTGCGGTTAATGATAAGGAACTAATTGATGTACTACTGATGTCAACCAGTACCGCTCGCACACTGAGTATGAAAGAACATTCAAGTCAATGGGTCTATTTAAAAGCCATTGAAAACGCACCTGCTGCAAGTTTAGCCACTGGTAATATCCGCAAGGCTTGCAAGCATTCCATCAACCAAGGGCTAATAAAAGTACACTCTTCGTTCAAGAATGAGGACAGCATCAAAAAACTACTAAAAGATGAGTAAAAGCTCGTCAATCAAACGTGGTAAGTCGTGACGCCCTCGTTTTATTTGATATTATCGACAGATTAATAAATAAATTAGATTCTATCTTTAAGTTTAGATTTTCATGGGCGTCCTCGAACAAGATCTTCAGTCACAGCTGCACAACCTGAAATCTCAATTGGAACAGGTTCGATTGACACAAAGGGATACCTCGTTCAAATTTAAAAGAGAACAAAAGGTACTCCAACGCATTATTGCGTCGCTTAGTGCCGCCTATAAAAGTGAAAACCCGCGACTTCAGACGGGTCTAATAGAACTAAAACAAGCTATAGAGCAACAACAAGACGTCAGTACACTAATACCGAAACTCGCGGTATTAGAACGCTTGCTTAAACAACAAGGCTTGGCTATGGAAAAACAGACAGAGCACTTAGACACGCAAATTAAACACAGCGGTGAAACCCTGCTGCGTCTTACTGGGCTGCCCGCTAAGATAAAACGCGATCTACGTGATCTACTGAGTTACTCCAGCGGTCTTGAGCACTCAAAAGCAGAACAAGCTCTGCGTCTTCTCAGTCTCTACGAACGCTCTGTTAAAATCATCACTTCTAATCCTGATTTCAGCATTAATAAGATCTCCAGCAGGTCCGACCGTGAATTGCTGCTGAGGTTGTCTGAAGAGTTACAGCACCTTATTACCGAACTGGACTTTGAGGGTGAATCAGGCGAGTTGCTGGCCGATATTCGAGCTAAATTGCTTATTGGCGTTAATAGCCACGTATTACTTGAGATGACGCTGCAAACTCTCAAGTTGGTCATTGATGGCACCCATTATGAGCGTAAGACCTCTGAACAGTTCCTAGAACAAGTCAACGCGTCTCTGTCATCCACACTGAAAAGTTCAGCGCAAAACGTCCAGCAATCACACAGTTATTTTGAACATCGCCAAGAAATGAACGGTGAACTCACCGATCTGCTGAGCGATACTCAAGCAAAAGTGACGTCGGCAACCAATCTGGAGTCGCTGAAATCACAAGTAACACCGCTACTTGCTCAACTCAATTCTTTGACGGAACGATTAAAGCATGCCGAACAACGTGAGCAAGCCTTGCTTGAACGTATGGACTATGGCAAGAATCAACTGGAAGCCTTATACGACGTAACGCAAGACTACCGCCGCCGTTTAGAAGATCAGGCTCAGCGTATGTTATTGGACCCACTGACGAAGGTATATAATCGTGCCGCCTTCAGTGATCGTTTAGAACTCGAGTATCGACGTTGGATTCGCGCCCAACACTGCTTACGGGTGGTGCTGCTGGATATTGATGGCTTTAAGTCGATCAACGACAGCTTTGGTTATGCTGCGGGAGACAAAGCCCTTAAGATCATTGCTCGTACCATTAAGAAAGAGCTGCAAGATACCGACACGGTTGCACGTTTTTCTGGCGAAGAGTTCATTCTTTTGCTGCCAGAAGTCACAGACACTGACGCATTTAATCTTATTCAGACTATACAGACTCAGGTCTCTAAACTGCCGTTCAAATTCCGTGACCGTAATTTAACCATCACACTTTCCGCCGCGAGCACAGCTTTCAAAGACTCTGACACTCCAGAAGAAGTGCTAGAGCGAATCAACTTGTGCCTCAACGAAGCGAAAAGTATCGGTAAAAACCAGCTCGTTTGGCGTTAAACCTTCTGTCGCCAACTCTCCTGCCACAATGAAACTGTGATTGATCTATATATATCAAACAGTTAGCTTTTATATCATCAAAAACCTGCTAAGCTTAAAAGACCGTTGCTGAACAATAACTACTTGTTGGCAACTCATAAGGACAAGAATAACAACGATAATGTACTCGACTAGAGTACTGTTCAAGGAGGTCACTATGATCACGCATATCAGTCCAGCTGGCAGTATGGACTTACTCTCTCAACTTGAAGTTGAGCGCCTTAAGAAAACTGCTTCGAGTGATCTTTACCAACTCTACCGTAACTGTACTCTAGCGGTACTCAACTCAGGTAGTCATACTGACAACTCAAAAGAGCTGCTGGATAAGTACAAATCATTTGATGTAAACGTGGTGCGCCGTGAGCGTGGTATCAAACTAGAGCTAAGTAACGCTCCAGAACATGCGTTCGTTGATGGAGAAATCATCAAAGGTATCCAAGAACATCTGTTCTCGGTTCTACGTGATATCGTCTACGTTAACATGCACCTTGCGGACAATCAGCGTCTCAACTTAACCAACGCTAGCCATATCACTAACCTTGTTTTTGGTATCTTGCGCAATGCGGGGGCACTCACTCCGGGTATCGAACCTAACCTTGTTGTCTGCTGGGGTGGCCACTCGATTAATGCAACAGAGTACCAATACACACGTGAAGTCGGTAACGAACTGGGTCTACGTGAGTTGAATATCTGTACAGGTTGTGGCCCCGGCGCAATGGAAGGGCCGATGAAAGGCGCGGCAATTGGACACGCCAAACAACGTTACTATGAACAACGCTATCTTGGCCTCACTGAGCCATCGATCATTGCCGCAGAGCCGCCAAACCCGATCGTGAATGAACTGGTTATCATGCCTGATATCGAAAAACGTTTAGAAGCGTTTGTGCGAATGGCGCATGGTATTGTTATCTTCCCTGGAGGTGCGGGGACCGCAGAAGAGTTGCTATACATTTTGGGTATCATGATGCACCCAGAAAACGCAGATCAACCTCTACGTATCGTGCTAACAGGGCCTAAAGAGAGTGCAGAATACTTTAACTCCATTGACCGCTTCATTGGGGATACGCTCGGTCCAGATGCTCAGAAGCATTACCAGATTGTTGTCGACGACCCAGCCAAAGTCGCTCAAATCATGAAACAGAGCATGGCAGAAGTCCGTCAACACCGTAAAGACACAGGTGACGCCTACAGCTTCAACTGGTCACTAAAAATTGAGCCAGAGTTTCAGTTACCGTTTGACCCAACGCATGACAATATGTCGAGCCTTGATCTGCACCTCAATCAACGCCCAGAAAATCTCGCCGCAGCCTTGCGTCAAGCCTTCTCTGGAATCGTGGCTGGTAACGTAAAAGCAGAAGGGATCCGAGAGATTGAACGACATGGTCCATTTATATTGGACGGCGATGCAACTCTGATGAAAAAAATGGATAAGTTGCTTAGAGACTTCGTTGAGCAAGACCGTATGAAACTGCCAGGGGGCACCGCATACGAACCTTGCTATCAGATTAAGACCAGTAGTTAGTGACTGGCATTCTTAGCTTCATCCGATACAATAAGGGCCCTGTGCCCTTATTTTTTTGATTTGTATGTCTATTCATCTTGTTATTATCGACGCGCTAAACCTGATCCGCCGAGTCCATTCAGCCCAACCTGATCCCAACGATATAGCAAGAACGATATCAACCACATCTCGTACCCTGCATAGGATATTGTCTGAGTCCAAGCCGACGCATATCATCGCAGTGTTTGACCACCACTTGCAAGAGCGAGGATGGCGAGCAGAAATACTTCCAGAATACAAACAAAATCGGAAGCCAATGCCAGAGCCTTTACTAAAAGGGTTAGAGTCGATCCAAGATGCATGGTGGAAGATTGGAATCGATTCGTTGCTTTCTGAAGGTGATGAAGCTGACGATCTGGTAGCGACACTCGCCATGAAAGTCGCCAACCACAATGAGAAAGTCACTATTGTATCGACAGATAAGGGCTACTGTCAGTTACTCTCACCGACTCTGCAAATCCGTGACTACTTCCAACATCGTTGGTTAGATGAACCATTTATCGAGAATGAGTTTGGCGTTAAATCTAAGCAATTGGCGGATTACTGGGGATTAACTGGGATTAGCTCAAGTCAGGTAACGGGTGTACCAGGCATTGGTCCTAAAGCCGCAAAAGAGATTCTGAATCAATTTGAAGATATCGAACAAGCTTACGCCAGTGAAGCGCTCCCCGCTAAGTACAGAAAAAAACTCGATGAACATATAGAGTCAGCGCGCCGATGCAAACAAATAGCCGCTCTGAAAACGGATATAGAGCTTGGGTTTAACTTGCAAGATATTCGTTTTACTGGTGCTAAAGAGTAAAAAATTAGCACCTTAATCAACCGAACAAGGTAAGTTAACCAACTTCTACGTTAACCCCTCGATACTAAATGACCATTATCTTCTCATCAAGCAATAGAACCAAGATCAAATTGTTTGATATTGAAACAATTCTGATACTCAATCAACAGCATAAAGATGAAAAATCAGTGTGATTCAAATGACAAGCGATCGAGGGCAAGTGCTCACACATCCCCCTCGCTAGTTGGGTATCTAGGAAGCCTTAATCTTTAACCGCCATGAGTGGTACTGTACGTTAACGTTATGGCTTTCTCCCTTTTCCCCGAGGAGAAAAAATGGCCACTTTAGCGTATACCATCAATATAGAAGGACTCGGCGATGATGCCTTGGTTGTGACTCAGTTCGATGGGCAAGAGTCCTTGTCTGCCAGCGTGTTTCATCATCGACCTTGTTACGGTTTTTGTTATCAAATCACCTTAGCCAGCCGTCGGCATGACTTAACCGCAGACCAAGTAGTGGATCGACAGGTCGAGCTGCGCATGTACCGCAATCAAGTGTTGGTGCAGCGCGTACATGGGATAGCACGCGCGTTCACGCAGGGCGACATTGGTCATCACCATACTCGCTATGCCTTGACGCTGGTGCCTGCGCTGGAACGTCTCTCGCTGCGCCACAACAGCCGGATTTTCCAACATAAGACCACGCCTGACATCATCGAGAC